>JAZFPV010000107.1:0-4130 GCA_036444795.1 Thermoplasmata archaeon | reverse complement strand
ACGTTCCCGTTCACCAGCCGTCCTAGAGGGACAACCGCCGTGGCGTCACTCACGAGGACGCCCGTCTCGTTGAGCAGGGTGATACGCGCGGTGGCGTTGCCTTGCAGGAAGGGCGCGGTCTCGAAGGTGTAAGGGACCGTCCAGTCAAACGCCGTTCCGTTGACCGAAAGGGTGCCGTTTCTGAGGTCGATCTCCGCTTGCAGGATGATGGGATCGACGGGTTGCTCAAAGGTGAAGGAGGCCCCAAAGTCGATGAAGCTCCGGGTCGTAGTGCCCGCCACCCCGATCGTGAACGATACGTTGGCCGGGCGGAAGATGAGGTCCCCGGACGCCGCCAGGGGCGCGAGGTCCATGGGGAGACTAATGTCGATGAAGGTTTGCCGGCCCACGGATGCCGTCACGGGCGGCGTCCGGTAGTCCGAGATCTGGACGCCCGCCACGGAGGCTTGGACGAGGATGACCAGGTCCGTGATGTCATGGTATCCGTTGTTCCCGATTCCCAACGTGGTGTCCAGGTACACCCTGCCGTCCTCGAACCGGGCGCTTGTGGCACTGAGTTCCGGCGGGATGATCTCCAGGTTCCCCGGAAGGACGAGGGCCATCGTGGTCAGCACGAGGGCCAAGAAGAGGAGCGTGGATCCGATGCCGGCGATCCGAAGAATCAGCAGCGCGCCGCGGCCTTTGACGGGCAACTCACGTCCCTCGGAGGTCCAACGTGGCCTCCCGCGCGGGACCCACCGAGACGAGACCGACGGGTACCCCGGTTTCGCGGGAGAGGAGATCGAGGTAGGCCCTCATCTGTCCGGGAAACTCCCCGTAGCCCCTCTTAACGGCTTCCACCCAGCTATCCTCGCTGATATCCTCCCATCCGGCGACCTCCTCATAGACCGGCCGACAGGCGGCGAACACCCGCATGCTCGCGGGGAAGTCCCGAAGCGTCTCCCAGCCGTGTTCGTAGGCCACACACACCCGGAGGGGGTCGATCCCGCCCAGGACGTCGAGTTTTGTGACGGCCAGGTAGTCCAGGGAGTTGACCCGGGCCGCGAACCGGACCATGACGAGGTCCAACCAGCCAATGCGCCGTGGCCGTCCCGTCGTGGTGCCGTATTCGCCGAGAGACTTGTCGCGCAGATGAGACGCCTCCTCCCCCGCGAGTTCCGAAGGAAAGGGGCCCGTGCCGACGCGACTCGTGAAGGCCTTCGCGACTCCGATGACCTGGTTGAGGTGGCGGACCCCCACGCCCGAGCCCACCGAGGCCGAACCGACGACGACGTTCGAAGAGGTGCCGAAGGGGTAGATCCCGTGGTCGATGTCGAGGTGGGTCCCCTGCGCCGCCTCAAAGAGGACTCTCTTTCCCACGTTTAGCGCCTCGTCCAGGAGGAGGGACGTGTCCCTTACGTACGCCCGAAGCCGATTCCCCCAGTCGCGCGCCGTCTCGAAGAGCGCGTCCATGGACAGGCGGTCTTGGCCTCCATAGGCCTCGATCATCCTCTGCTTCATGGGGATCAAGGTGGCGAGGCGCTCCTTCAGGGCCTCCTCGTCCAGAAGATCCCCGACACGGACGCCGATGCGCGCGGCCTTATCCTCGAACGTCGGACCGATGCCCCGCATGGTGGTGCCCGCCTTCAGACCCCCCTTGAGCTCCTCCTCCAGTCCGTCCAGGGTCTTGTGGTAGGGCATCACGACGTGCGCCCGCTCGCTCACCCGGAGGTTGTCCACCGGATGTCCCCGGCCCTTCAGCTCCTCGATCTCGCTCAGGAGGACCTCGACATCCACCACCACGCCGTTGCCCACGAGGTTCAGCTTCTCGGGGCGGAGGATGCCGCTAGGGATCAGGTGAAAGCGGAAGACTTCCGTCTCTACCATGACGGTGTGGCCCGCGTTGGACCCGCCGTTGAACCGGACCACCACGTCCGCGTCTCGGGCGCAGAAGTCGATGATCTTGCCCTTTCCCTCGTCTCCCCACTGGGTCCCGACCACCACCGTTCCGGGCATGGCAAGGCGCGGAAGGGCGAGGGGCTAAAAGCACCTACTGTCCCGCGAGGCGGGGAGGCGAAAAAAAGGGGTGGCTGCCAGGTGGCACGCCGAGCGAGGGCCAGACAGGCATTGAAGGGGGTCGATGTCCACTACCTGGAGGTCCGACTCCGGGCGCGCCCGCCATTCCGAGGTTTTCCTGGCAGCCGGTATCGGGACCGTAGGCCGCAGGCACGAGTAGTCGTGCTCCCCCCAGGCTCCTCCGTCCCACGGTCTCTCCTCGGAGTCCACTCTACATATACGTAATATATATATTATACCATATGTAGAGTCTGCCCAAGACGATTCCCCTCGCTTCCGAGAAACCCCTCGATGGCTTTTTATAGCGTATCCAAGGTTTTCGCCTCCTGCTAGCCTGACTGGCTATGTGAGGGGGTCCTGGATTGGTCGAGCCTGCACGCATCAAGACCCGTGTCACGGGGTTGGACGAGAGGCTCGAAGGGGGCATTCCGGGCGGATACCTTGTCCTCGTCGCGGGCCCTCCCGGGAGTCTGAAGTCCAGCTTCGCCTACCGGATCCTGTACTATGAAGCCCTCGAGCGCGGGGCGAAGGGACTCTACGTTTCTCTCGAACAGAGCCGCGAGAGCCTGGAGAGGCAGGCCGAAAGCCTCGGCCTTCAGCCCGAGAAGGCGGACGCCCTCCGGATTCTTGACTTGCGGCAGCTCCGCCGGGAACTGCGGGAAACCCAAGGCCCGCGAGACTGGTTCGCCGGGCTCGGCACGCAGCTTGCGCGGTACAAACAGGAGACGGGCATTGAGCTGCTCGCCATCGACTCCTTGAACGCCCTCTACGCCTTGACGAACGTCCAGGAACCCCGAAGGGAGCTCTTCGACTTCTTCGAGGATCTGCGAGGTCTGGAGGCGACGACGTTTCTCATCGGGGAGACCCCCCGCGACGGGAGTTTCGGCCCCTTCCACGTCGTGGAGTTCCTGGCCGACGGCATCGTTCACCTCAACATGAAGGAGGTCGAGGTCGGCCTCACGCGGAGCGTGCGGCGTTACATCGCCCTGGTCAAACTACGGGGGGTGAAACACGACCTCGACTACCACCCGCTCCTCGTGGACAAGGATCAGTTCGAGATCGTGGGGGAGTAGGGGGGCGGGGAGGGGCCTCCCGTGGTGAATCCCTTCCTCCTCCTCTCCCTCGGCGCCCTGATTGCCAACAGCGTTCTCGTCCTCTACATCCTTTGGAAGGGCCCGCGCGGCCACACCACGACGGTGTTCGTCCTCCTTCTGATCGTCTTCACGACGTGGTCCCTGACCGAGGTCGTCCTGCGGGCGTTTCCCGCGTTGCCTCACGACACGCAGTTTCTCCTCGTTCGCCTGGGCGAGACGGCCGTCTCGTTCATCCCAGGGCTCCTCGTGCACTTCGTGCTCGCCTATCCCCGACCCCATCCCATCCTCAGCAAGCCGTGGGGCCTGCTGGCCATCTACGCCGCCCCGATCATCTTCGCGGCCCTCGTCTGGGGAGGCGACATCCTCATCGCCGACGTCGCCCCGGGCCCCATGGGACCCTCGGCGCTTCCGGGCGCCCTCTACATCCCCATCGCGAGCCTCTATGTCTTCATCATCCTGGCGGGCTGGATCTACCTCGGCCGGTCGTACCTACAGGAGACGGATCGACGGGAGGTCCGCCGCTACCTCTTCCTGATCGCCGGGTTCGGCATCGGCGTGATCGGGGGCACGGTGACGGAGATCTATGGCCCCTTCATTTTCTCCATGCCGACCCGTCTCGGTCTCGGCACCACCTACACGACGATCTTCTCGGCGCTGGTGGCCTTTGCCATCTTCCGCTATGGCTTCCTGGCCATCGAGCCGGCGATGGAGGCACGGTCCCCGGGACGCGGCTTCGCGTGGGCCCAAGGACGCAACTACATCGTCCTGGAACGCGCGCGGGAGACGAGCTTTCAGGCCTTCCGGGGGTTGGCGCAAGAGGTACCGGGCCTCGTGGTCACGGCCTTCCCGCCGCAGCTCCTCTCCGGAACCTACGCCCTGCGAAAGACCCCTTTCCTGTGGCTCTCTTCGCAACGGGGCGAGCTCACCCTCAAGCCGAGTCACCTCGAGGTGGACGTGCTGCAGACCCTGCTCCGTTTCATG
>JAZFPV010000106.1:0-14848 GCA_036444795.1 Thermoplasmata archaeon | reverse complement strand
TCCCCCTCTGGCATGGTGAGGGTCACCGTGACACAGCGCCTTCTCGAACGAATGGCGAGTCGTCTCGAGCGCATTGAGGACGAGCTCATCGCATTGCGTCGTGACATTCACACGCACCCCGAGCTCTCGGGCGAGGAGGAGCGTACCGCTGCGATCGTCGCAGAGCGCCTGGGCGCCTTGGGTTTCTCCGTTCGAGAGGGGGTCGGCGGTTACGGCGTCGTTGCCGTCGTTGAGGGCGCAACCCCGGGGCCCGTCGTGGCGTACCGGGCCGACATGGACGCTATGCCCTCCGAGGCGCCCGACCCTGTGCCGTTCCGATCCGAGACCCCCGGCGTTCGCCACATCTGCGGCCACGACGTGCACGTCGCTGTCGGGCTCGGGCTCGCCGAAGCACTTGCAGAGGCGCGCGACGACCTTCGCGGGACCGTCAAGCTCATCTTCCAGCCGGCCGAGGAGAACGCCGAGGGGGCCATGGCGATGCTAAATGACGGCGCTTTCTCAGACCCCACACCACAGGCTATCTTTGCCGTCCACAGCGCGCCGTTACCCGTCGGCACCATCGGCAGCACCGAGGGCCTCTTCCTCCCCGGGCTCACCACCCTGGACGTCACCCTGCGCGGCGACAATCTCAAGACCCCTGCGGAGGCCTACGCAGCCGTCATCGCCAGTGTCACCACTGTCGCGCCTCCGACGAACGAAATGACCCTCGCGCAGCTACCGTCGATCAACGATCCTTCTGGAGCTGTCGCTGCGGGCGTCGTTAAATCCGAGCAGGCGGCGCCTGACCAGCCGCTTCGCCTGCAAGCCATGATGCGCGCCACCAACCGATCGGCCTTCGAGCGTGCCAAAGTCGCGATCGAAGCCGGCGTACGCGACACGGTCTTCGATAACGTCACCGTCGACCTGGCGTTCCACGAGTATGTCATCCCTGATGTCGTCAACGACGCCACCCTCGTCCGCGCCGCCCTCGACCCCATGCGAGCCGCCTTGGGCCCGGATGCGATCATCGAACTCGACTGGACATCCCCATACAACAGCGAGGATTTCGCCTTCTTCCTCCAACACGCCCCCGGCGCGATGTACTGGCTAGGCGTCTCCAATCCCGAACTCGGCACGGTCGGCCTCCCCCACAGCCCCGACTTCGTCGCCGACGAACAAGCCATCGTCGTCGGCGCCAACGCCATGGCCGTCGCCGTCGTCAACTACCTGGACACGAACTGAGCGCCGGCGAGTTTCATCGCCTTGGCCTTCAGCTCATCTTGGGAAACGACGCGGTTGACCAGGCCGATCCGGCGGAAGAAACAGAAAAGGACGCGCAGATTTGCAGGGCTCTTGCCTGGGCAAGAAGCGTTAGTCGGGCAAGACCCGGACCGAGAGGAGGCCCGGCAGGAGACTGGCCTTCAGGGGAAGCGTCCCGGCCCGCTCTCCGTCCATTTCCGCGAGAACCTCTTCGGCGGAGGTGGCCACGAGGGTGCGGCCCTGCGTGTGGGAGACCTTCGCGTGGTCCAGGTGCTCCCCTTTGCGCAGCTTTCCCATGCTGGATAGGGCCTCCCCCGGGCTGACGTCCCCAAAGATGATCACGTCCAGGAGGCCGTCGTCGAGACGGGCCCCCGGGGCAGGCTGGAGGCCGCTCCCGAAGTAGCGCCCGTTGGCCGCGATGACCCCGTTCATTCGCCCCTCCGCGAACAGCACGTCATCCACCTCCACGCGGATGGCCCGGTTCCGATAGGTGAAGAGGGTGGCGAAGATGGCCATGAGGAAGGCGACCTGCCCTCCGAACGGCTTCGAGCTACGATTCACGCGATCGACGACCTCCCCACCGGATCCGGCCTCCAGGATGTTGGCGAAGTATCGCGTCTGGAGCTCCCCTTCCCGATTGGTGCTCTCGCACCGCCCCACGTCCACCGACCGGAACCGGGAGGACGCGAAGATCTCGGGGGCATGGACGAGGCCAGAGGGGAGACCCAGGGTCCTTGCGTAATCCGTCCCGCTCCCCACGGGAACGATGGTCAAGCGGGCGTTCGCGTCGATGGGAGCGTCCCGCTCCACCATCCCATTGAGCGCCTCGTTCACGGTGCCGTCGCCCCCCACGATCCCCACGTCCCTCTCCCCCGACCGGATCGCTTCGCGTACAAGGGCCGTCGCTCCTCCGTGCGCCTCGGTGAAGACGACCTGGAGATCGGAGACGAGCTCGCGTAGAAGCGGTTCAACCGACGGCCAGTCCCGCCCGACGCGTCCGCCTGCGGCGTGCGGGTTGACCACCAGCCGCACTCAGGGCTCCCTCCGGAAGGCCTCGTTGGCAGCTACGACACGTTCGTACTCCTCGACCTCCTTCGCGATGCGGGAGGCGTTCCATCCCAAGTGAGCCGCCATGAGCTTGGCCACCTCCTCCGCGACCCCGAGCCCGTGCTCTGGGTCTTCGTTCAACACCCGAAGTCGCCGTACCAAGACATCCTCTAACCGAAGGGCCATCTCGTAGCGCACGGCGTAGGCGACCTGCCCTCGGACGTACGGGAGGTCCGGAAGAAGCCGCTCTCGGAGGGACCTGTCCTCCAGGATCCGGATCAGCTCGTGCATCTGCGGCCCGGCGGCCATCTCCAGGTGATCCAGGGTCTCGGGACCGAAGCCGAGCGCTTCCTTCCCCGGTTCATCCTTTCCCGTCTCCGGGAGGGAGCGGGGGTCCTCGGTTGCCGTCGCGCCCGTGATGGGCCGAAGGTCTCGAAGGGCACGTCGGATGACCCGTCGGGCCACGCTCCGGTAGGTCGTGAGCTTCCCGCCTATCAAGCTGACCAGGCCGGGGGCATCCCGGATGATCTTTTCGCGACGGCTCACGGAGGACTCCGGGATTCCCAGGCGGCCGACGAGCGGACGCAGGGCCGCATAGGTGCTCACCACGTCTTCGGGTTCCGCTTGGGCCAGGGGGAACGTCTCGTTGACCGCGTCCAAGAGGTACGCCACGTCGTCCGACTCGGCACGTGCCTCCTCGGGAGGACCACGGTAGTCCGTGTCGGTCGTGCCGATGAGAGTCAAGGCGCGCCATGGAAGGGCAAAAACGAAACGCCGGTCCTGAGGGGCCCGCATGACCACGGCGTTCATGTTCCCGACCTGGGTTCGTGGGAGGAAGAGGTGGACACCTTTCGTGGGCCGCAGACGCGGAGACCGACCCCCCATCCGACGGAGGGTGTCACTCCAGGGCCCGGTGGCGTTGATCACGACATCCGATCGGACCGCGTGACGACGGTCCGCCAACGTGTCCCGAAAGGCAACCCCCGTCGCCCTCCCCCCTTCCATGAGGATTTCCTCAACCCGAGCGTACGGGAGGACGTGGGCCCCCGCCTCGTGGGCCTTCCGCGCGTTCAGGAGGACGAGGCGGAAGTCGTCGGTCCAGGCATCGTAGTAAAAGGCGCCCCCCACGAGTTCCTCCCGCCGGATGCGAGGTTCGGCCGCGACGACCTCCGGGGCGGTCACGCTCCGGTGCTTCGCCACGTTCGTGTATCCCGAGAGGTAGTCGTAGAACCAGAGACCCATGCGAGTGACCCAGTGGCGGCCCTGTCCACGGTAAAACGGAATCAAGAAGCGAAGCGGCTTGACGAGGTGCGGGAACTGAGAGAGGAGCCAGTGCCGATCCCGGCTCGCTTCACGGACGAGTCGGACCTTCCCATCCCGGAGGTAGCGGAGGCCCCCGTGGATGAGGCGTGAAGAACGACCGCTCGTGCCGCTCCCGATGTCTCCTTGCTCCAGGAGAAGCACCCGGTACCCTCGCCCCGCGGCTTCGAGGGCGATGCCACACCCGTTGATTCCGCCCCCGACGACGACGACGTCGTAGCGTTCCGGAAGGGCGCGCAAGGTGGCTTCTCGGCCGGGGCCGTCGAACGTCTCGAGGTTCAGGACTCGTCCTCCCATGCCTTGCCGGGGTTCATGATCCCCTTGGGGTCGAGGGCCTCCTTGAGGGCCCGGAGAGCCCGGATCCCGACGGGACCGTGCTCCCTTTCCATCCAACGGCGGTGGTCCGTCCCGATGCCGTGATGATGGCTGAGAGTGCCCCCCAATTCAAGGAGCGTTTCGGTAGCCGCTCGCTTGAGTGCGTCCCATTGGTCCCGCTCGTGCCCGGGATCCCGGGAGGTGAGGAGGGTGAAGTAAAGAGACCCTCCGTCGCGGTAGGCGTGGGAGAGGTGACAAAGCACCACGCCGGGATTCGTTCCGTAGGCCTTCTCGAGGGCCTCCTTGACCCCCGCGTACAGGTTCTCGAGGTTGCTCCAGGCCGTGGCCGTTTCGAGGGTCTCCACAAGGAGCCCCCGGGCAAGGAGCTCGTCTCGGAGGTAGGGAGCACGGTAGTACTCCTCCTCCCACCCCGACGCGGCCTCCCCGCCCAGGTCCCACACACGCCCCTCGGTCCAATGCGAGATGGCTCGGTCCATCTCCTCCGGGACCCGATCTGCCCAGCCCGCGAACTCCAGGAGAACAAAGGAGCCGGCGTCCTGCGCCTTGAGGCCACGAGAGGCCATGAGAGCCCGCGTCTCCTCCGCGTTGGACACCCGCACGGTCGCCGGCCGGATTCCAGCCTGGATCATCGTGCGGCAACGGTCCAGGGCCTGCGGAAAGGACGGGAGGAGGAACCCCCGCCCGGCGGTCACCTCGGGCTTGGGATGGGCCCGGACCACGGCCTCCACGATGATGCCCAGGCGACCTTCGGACCCCATGAGCAGGTGTTTCAGCTCGGGCCCGGTCGAGCGGGCGGGTGCCTCCGTGGTCTTGATCTCGCCTGCGGGGGTGATGACCGTGAGGGCCTGAACCAGGTTCTCCATGCGACCGTAGTTGCCCGAGGCGTGGCCTGCGGAACGCGTCGCGATCCAACCCCCCAGGCTGGAAAAGTGGAAGGACTGAGGGTAATGGCCCAGGGTCAGTCCGTTCCGCCCGAGGGCCGCCTCCAGTTCCGGTCCCCGGATCCCGCTCTCGACCCGAACGAGCCCGGATTCCTCGTCGACCCCGACCACGCGGTTCAGGTGACGAAGGTCCACGGCCAGCGCGGCATGGTGGGCCCCCCGGACGGGGGAAACGCCCCCCACCACGGAGGTCCCCCCGCCAAACGGGATGATCGCGATGCCAAGGTCTGCCGCGGCAAGCAGGACCGCCACCACTTCACGAGCCGCCCGGGGATAGGCCACCCCATCGGCCACGCGTTCCAGATCTCCGGTCCGCGCGGCGAGGAGGTCCAGGTAGCTCTTCCCCAAGGAATGGGCGAGCCTCTCCTCTTCGCCGGTATCGATCTCGCAGAGAGCCGCCAGCGACGCTCGATCGGCCTCCGTCAGGGCGCTCGGGGGCAAGGCGGGGGGGTTCGGATCGTCTGCGGGTTCCGTGAGTCGGAGGCCGAGGCTCTCGAAATAGGTTAGAATGCGCGGGAGCAACTCGGGGGGGTATCGCGTATCCGGCTCCCCCCACCCCCACCATTTGCTCCTCATCCTGGCAATCCCATCGCGCGGCGGTAGAATAGATTTCCTCCAGCCGGGGAGGTTTATGTAGCGCCCCAAGTTTGAAGCGACGAACGAGATGATCGCGAGGGAAGAGGTGTGGGAGGTCCTGAAGAGCTACGGCTCCGACGAGATGACCATCGGGGTCCTGGCCTCCCACTCGGCGCTCGACGTGTGCGATGGGGCGGTGGAGGAGGGCTTTCGGACGCTGGCCCTGTGCGAAGAAGGGCGAGAGGAGCCTTACACGCGATACTTCAAGGCAGCACGCGACGCGAAGGGGCGGGTCCTCCGTGGCGTCGTGGACGAGGCCCTCGTGCTGCCGAAATTTCGAGAGGCCATCTCGTCGAAGGTCCAAGATAGGCTCCGGAAGAGGCGCGTCCTTTTCGTGCCGAACCGTTCCCTCGTCTCGTACGTGGGCCTTGAGGAGGTGGAGGATGCCTTTGCGCTGCCCCTGGTGGGGAGTCGCAACCTCATGCGCTCAGAGGAGCGGACGGAGGAGAAGGGGTACTACTGGATCCTCAAGAAGGCGGGGCTTCCCTACCCCCGTCACTATACGAGCCCCGATGAGATCGATTCCCTGGTGATCGTGAAGCTTCCCCACAAGGTGAAGCGACTGGAGCGAGGTTTCTTTACGGCGGCGAGCCGGAAGGAGTACGATGAGAAGGTCCGGCGTCTTCTGGCCGGCGGGGTGATCACGCCCGAGGACCTCGCTGGGGCACGAATGGAGAAGTACATAATCGGGCCGGTCTTCAACTTCGACTTCTTCTACTCGCCGCTCGACGGCACGGGAGAGCGCCTGGAGCTCCTGGGCATCGACTGGCGGTTCGAGACCTCCCTCGACGGCCATGTGCGGCTTCCCGCGGAGCAACAGCTGACCCTCCAGGGGGCCGAGCGGGACCCGGAGTACGTGGTGACGGGGCACAATTCCGCGACCCTGCGGGAGTCCTTGTTGCGCAAGATCTTCCCCTTGGCCGAGCGCTACGTGGAGGCGACCCAACGCTACTTCTCTCCGGGCGTCATCGGGCCTTTTACCCTCCAGACCTGCGTGGACAAGGATCTGGACTTCTTCATCTACGACGTCTCCCCCCGCATCGGGGGCGGGACGAACGTGCACATGGCCGTGGGGCACCCGTACGGAAACGTCCTCTGGCGGTCCCGCATGAGCACCGGCCGGCGGGTGGCACTCGAGATCCGGCGTGCCATCGACTCGGGGCAGCTGCCCCGCATCCTCACCTGACGGCTACTCCTGGATTCCGAGGAACTCGGGCGGGACTTCCGTCGTGATGTACACGAACTTCCCAGCCTTCTGGATCTCCACCCCGGCGTCTTGGGCCTTCTCGACGTCGACCTCGATAATGACGGGGCTGTCGGAACGGACCTTCCCGGCTTCCATGGCGCTCTCAAGGGTGTCGCTGAGGTGGACCCAACGCCGGTCCGAGGGCTTCAGGCCAATCTCCAGGAGGATGCCCGCTTCCTCCTCGGTGGTCGGGTAGTAGAGGACCTCCGGAATGTTGTCGGTGGGCAGATCCATCTCCAGTTCGAGGGAGTGGGCGTAGGTGGCCCGGACCCGCCCCTCGTCGAATTGGTAGCGCCCTTTCGGGTCGGTCTGGACGATGGCGATGAGGTGGTGGCTCTTCAGGAAACGGAAGTTCCTGTGGCGGATGCGAAGGGCGGTCACGAGGTCTTGCAAGTCCACCCACCCGTTGCGGGTCATCTCCAGCCCGTACCGCTCCGGGAAGTGGCGCAGGATTCCTGCCATCGTGCGGCCCAGGTGATTCAACTCCCTCTCGTTGAGGAGAAACTTGCCCTGGTCGCCGCAGTTCGGGCAGACCTCCCCGCGAAAGAAACCGTGGGAGCGGCACTCCTTAAGCACGAACCCTTGCCTCCCAGGAAGCTATTCGACGGGCGCGTTAAAGGCCTTTGCCTCGAAATCACCCTAGAGGCGCTCCAGATCGCGCTCGCGGACGACCCGCAGGCCGGCCTCTTCGATCAAGCGAAGCATCCGTCGACGAGCTGGGCTCTTCAGGGCCTTTCGGTGCACATAGGCAGAGCGGACCTCGGGGGTCTGCGACACCGCCGCCCGAAAGTCCGCTTCGCCGAGGGTTTTCGCGGCGTAGGACGGGATCAGGTGGCCGAAGGACACACGTCGGGTCAGGGCGACGTCCGTCATGCGAGGAACGTAATGGCCACCGCCCACGCCGAGGAGTACGGGATACTCCGCATAGCGCAACGCCAGCAATGTCCTTGCGACGACCGCAGCCGGCCCCGCCTCTTTCCACTGGTCCGGTGAGCTTCCCAGCTCCACGAAAAAGGCGGGGGTCTCTAGGTAGGGGCCGTGGTGGGTGGCCTCAAACGTCACGGCATAGGGGAAGTTCCTCGCTTGTTCCTTGAGGAGACGAAGGGCCTGGGTCATCCAACCGGGACTGGTGGGGACGAGCGCGTGGGGGCGGCCCCCAAACTCGGCCGTGTCGAAGTTCCCTAACGGATGGACCGTGAAACTGGGGATGCCCTGTCGACTGACGTGGCGCGAGGCGAAGACCAGGATCTCGGGTTCCACGTCCAAGGTGGTTCGAATCTCGTCGTCCAGGCCATCCCGGTCCAAGTGGAGGTCGTGAATGGTGAGGAGGAGGCGATCCTCGAGACGAAAGACCGCGTGTCCATCGAAGGCGCCCTGCTCTTCCCACGGGGCCAGCTCGAGAAGCCGATCTCGAATGTTGGCACTGGCGACATCGGCGAGGGAGGCCACGATGATCAGCATCGGTTTCCCCAACCGAGGGGGAACCATAGGCTTTCGCTCTCGGGGCCTACGCACGGCAGGGGACAACGGGTCCACGAAAGGTTCTAACCCCGGGGGCTCGTTCGTCGCGACATGGAGCTGGTCTACCTGAAGTCCCCTACGGGCCAGCAACACGAGCGGGCCCAGGCGGTTCTCGCCCGGGTGCGGGAGGAGATGCCCGACTTGGAATACCGTGAGGTGGACCCGCGGAAGGACCCCGAATACGCCTCCCAGTTCCCGATCACCTATGCCCCAGGCCTCATCATCGACGGCGTGATCGAGTATGTGGGGATTCCCCGGGAACGCATGCTCCTCGATCGACTCCGACAGCTCGGATCCATGGCGAAGGGGAAGTCGACGCGCGCGGCGGCCAAGGCAGAGAGCGAGGCATCCAGCTAGGTTTATCTAGGCACCGTTCGATGAACGGGTGAGGGTATGGCCTCTCGGATCCGCGTCGTCGACCACGAGGAGATGGACCTCTCCGCTGCCTTGTGCGTGATCGGGTTCCCCGGTGTGGGTCTCGTGGGCCGGATTGCGACGGACTTCCTCGTCTCCCAATTCGATTTGAAACCCATCGCGTCCCTCCGATCCGACGACTTTCCCCCGATGGCCGTCCTCGTGGACGGCCAGACCATGAGCCCGGTCCGCATCCATGCCGCCCCCATGGTCTGCGGGGTGGACGGGATGTGCAATCAGCTGGCCGTCCTCCAGGCGGAGGTGACGCCCTCCGGTGAAGTCCTCTACGAGCTGGCCAACGCCCTGATTTCGTGGTGTCTTGAAAAGAAGGTGCGGGAGATGGTGGTGTTGGAAGGGTTCGTCCGCTCCGAGGGGACGGAGGGTACGGTGGTCTACGGGGCAGGCAACAACGCCGAGACCCTCGGCCGGTTGGCCGAGATCGGCGTGGAGCCTCTCGGGGAGGGCGTGATCAGTGGGATTGCCGGTCCTCTGAGTTACCTGGCCGAGGATCGTGGGCTGGACGTGACCGTCCTCCTGGCCGGGACCTCTCGGGAGTTCCCGGATGCGCGGGCGTCCGCGAAGCTCCTCGAGATCATCGATCCCATCGTGCCGCACATCGACATCGACGCCGAACCCCTCTACGAACGGGCGGAGAGTATCGAGAGCCGTCTCAAGAAGAACATGGCGCAGCATAAGGAGAGCGTCGAGGGATTGACGGAGCGGTCGAAAATCATGTACGGGTAGGGCCCGTGGGGGGGCGCAAGCCACGGCGTACACGTGTCCGGAGTGTGGCGAGGAGGCCATGGTGCGGAAGGCCGAGAAGGAGGGCTGGTACACCCTCAAGTGCGAGATGTGCGGCGCCGAAAGGGGCCCCTTCCCGGACGCCGAGGACATGTCGGTGGCTTGAGGTCCGGTTCCGGGGCCTCCTTCTTCAAAAACCTTAATAACCCAGGGGTAGATAATAACCAGACTGGGCGACCTGGGATGAAGCAGGGGAGCTTCAGAGGCCGCAGCCGACGGGAGTGAGGGGCACTTGAGCTTCGAGAAGGACTTCGAGGAGATGCGAACGCGCATCGACAGGATGCTCAAGGATTTCTTCAGGGGCCGCCCTTACTGGTCTGGCACGCCCGTGGATCGGGGTGCCGGCAAGAAGAAGCGGCGGCCGGTCGCCAAAGAACCTCAGAAGGATGAGTCGATGAGCCGTGTGGTGAAGGGCAGGGATCCCAGCGAACGAGAACCCGTGTATGACGTGATCACCGGGGAGGAAGACATCTTCATTACGGTGGAGCTTCCGGGCACGACCCCCGAGAAGATCAGCCTTCGGGCGTCGGAGCGCGCCCTCACCGTCGAGGCCCAGGGCTACCGCCGCTATTGGAAAATCCTCGAGATGCCGGAGCCGGTCGAGGCGTCGACCCTGACCTGGACCTTCAACAACGGCGTCTTGGACGTCACCATCACGAAGCAGGCGCAGGGCATCCTATCCGACTGAGCGGACGCCCGAGCCCGGGACGCATTTGTCTCGGGGCTTATTGGATCCTGGAACGCACGTCCTGTCGAGTCCCAGCGAAGATGAGAGACGCGTCATGACGCGGGCCGTCATCCATCAACGTGGGAAGTGAAACCAAGGCTTTGGACTGGGGGAGAGGTCTCTACACATTCTCTTTCGCTGAATGCATCTGGCAGGTCTTCAACGAGGCGGCGATTCGCCGCTCCGTTCCTGGGACCAAGCGGCCTCGCAGGTTTTCATTCTCGCCTCTTGGAACTGTTCCCATTACCCTTATAACGGCCTTAAGATGTAGTCCATCCAGAGGGAGGTTTTCCCTTGATTACGAACGATCTGGCCGTGATGATTGGCGGTAGGGCCGGCGATGGCAGCTTTGTGACCGGGGAAATCCTGGCCAAGGTCTTTCGTGATATCGGACTGGAGGTCTTCACGATCCGGGACTTCCCCTCCAATATTCGAGGCCTCCCCACCAACTATACGATTCGGACGAAGGACCACTCCATCATGGCCCGGAAAGACCACCCCGATGTCCTCCTCGCCATTGACGAGGAGGCCGTCCGGCTGCATGGGGACGAATTGCCCCCGGACGGGGTCATGATCTACGACAACTCCAGCGGGGAGGGCCCTCCCGATTTCGACCGGACGGACGTCCATGTTTACCAAGTTCCGCTGAAGAGCATCGCGGTGGACAACTTGGGCGGGGGTCGTGCAGAGATTTTCAAGAACGTCGTCTCCCTGGGTGTCCTGGCCCAGCTCCTTTCCATCGACGTGGATGTCATCAAAGCCTCCATCGGGAAGGAGTTCTCCCGGAAGGGGGACGAGATCGTGGACAAGAACTTCCAGGCCTTGGATCTGGGGTTCCAGTACGCGGAGGAGCACTTCGAGAAAACGGATCCCTACGTCCTGGAGGCCCGGGAGAAGCAGGACAAGCTACTCATCCTCGGGGATTGGGCCTTCGCCTACGGGGCGCTTGTCGCGGGCTGCCGCTTCTACGCCGGGTACCCCATTACCCCGACCACGGAGATTCTCGAATGGCTGACGGCGCACATGGCGGATTACAACGGCGTGGCGGTGCAAGCAGAGGACGAGATTTCCGCCATCACCATGTGCCTGGGTGCCTCCTATGCCGGCCTTCGATCCATGACCGGGACGTCGGGTCCCGGGGCGGATCTCATGGCGGAGGGAATCAGCATGGCCGGGATGACCGAGCTCCCCCTCGTGGTGGTCCACGGCCAGCGTGCGGGCCCCGGAACGGGGCTGCCCACCAAGACGGAACAGGGGGACCTGAAGCACGTCCTCTTTGCTGCTCACGGCGACTTCCCTCGGATTGTCATCGCCCCCGGAACCTTGGAGGAAGCCTTCTATCTCACGGTGGATGCCTTCAACCTCGCGGAGAAGTATCAGCTTCCCGTCATCCTCCTCACCGATCAGGCCATCTGCCAGAACAAGCAGACCATCGATCCTTTGGATCTCTCGCGGGTTAAGGTGGATCGGGGCAAGCTCCTCAACAAGCCCATCGAGGCCTTGGAGACCACGAACGGCGGGGTCTTCCCACGGTACGCCCTGGTCGAGGACGGCGTTTCGCCGCGCCCGATTCCCTCCATCCCCGGCGGGTTGTACGAGGCGAGCAGCAACGAACACGACGAAATGGGATACACGACGGAGGATCCCGAGCTCCGCAAAGCCATGATGAAGAAGCGGATGCGCAAGCTGGAGACGGCGCGCCCCGAGCTGCCCGGACCCGTTCTCCACGGGGACCCGTCGGCCGACCTCGTCTTCTTGAGCTTTGGATACCCGACCGGTGCCATCTGGGAGGCGATGGAGCGGCTGAAGGAAGAGGGCATCGCGACGAAGTATGTACAGCTTCGAACCCTCTGGCCGTTCCCCGCAGCCGAGGTGGCCGACCTCCTCGAGGGGGCGAGGGAGATTCTCGTTGTGGAGCACAACTACTCCGGCCAGCTCGCGGATCTGCTTCCCGCCCTCCTAAAGAAGGTGCTTCCGACCACCTCCGTTACCCGGTACGACGGCCTCCTGATGACCCCGGGGGAGATTGTCGATGCCGCGAAGGAGGTGGCCTAGGTGGCCCAGGCCTACGAGCTCACGATTAAGGATTTCAACGCGCACGAGGAGACCTGGTGTCCCGGGTGCGGGGACTTCGGTGTGAACGGCGCCCTGAAGCGGGCCATGGTCAACCTGGAGCTGAGCCCCGAGCAGATCGTCATGGTGACCGGCATCGGGTGCTCGAGCAAGATTGCTGACTACTTCAAGTCCTACTCGTTCCACACGATTCACGGCCGTCCCTTGCCGGTGGCCAGCGCGATCAAGATCGCGAACCCCGAACTCAACGTGATCGTCGCGACAGGGGATGGCGACGGCTACGCCATCGGGATGGGACACTTCATCCATGCCATTCGACGAAATGTGAACATCACCATGATCGTGATGAACAACCAGGTCTACGGCCTGACGAAGGGCCAATTTTCCCCGACCGCCGCCCGTGGATTCGAGTCCGGTACGTCCCCCGACGGATCGGAGGAAGATCCCATCGACGGGGTCGCACTGGCCTTGGCCGCCGGCGCCTCATTCGTGGCCCGGTCGTTTTCGGCCGACATGAAGGGGAGCATCGCCACCTTCGAGGCCGCCATCCAGCACCCCGGCTTTGCCGTCGTGGACGACCTGAGCCCATGTGTGACCTTCAACAAGGTCAACACCTACGCGTGGTTCCGACAGAACATCCGGAAGCTCGAAGAGGAGGACTACGAGCCCACCGATCGCATACGTGCGCTGGACCTCGTCCTGAATTCCGAGAAGATTCCCGTGGGGATCCTGTATCAGGACGACAGCCCTCCGGATACCTACGAGGAGCGGGTCCTGAAGGACCTCACGAAGGCGCCCGTCTGGGAGAACCTGGACCCGGAGGGCTGGGACTATGAGCGAATCATGGACGAGTTCCGCTGACTCCCTCAGAAGGTTCGGTTGCCGCCGGTTAAATCCTTAAATCCTGATGGGCGCCTAGTCTTCACGTATCGCCATGGTCCGCGCCGGTCGCCCCCGCGATGACGGGGAAACCCCGATGGTCGAGGCCTCCTCCGCGGGCGGCGTTGTCTTCCGTCCGGGCGGCGAGGTTCTTCTCCTTCGGAAGGGAAACGAGCGGCGCTGGTGCCTCCCCAAGGGGGGCGTGGAGGAGGGAGAGGGACCCGAGGACGCGGCTCGCCGGGAGATCCGGGAGGAGACGGGCCTGTACTGCACCCTCGTGGGCCACGTTTTGGACATCCGCTACCAGTACTATTGGCCCGCGGACAGCGTGAACTACGACAAGACGGTGAAGTACTACCTTGCCGAAGTGGTCGGCGGAAGCGTCAAGCTCGAGCCGATCTTCGACGGATACCGTTGGTGCAGCGAAAAGGAAGCGCTGCGACTTCTGCACTACGAGAACGACAAACGGGTCGTGCGCGGCGCCTTTCGCCGTCTCCGTGGGATGCGGGGCACGTAGGGGAGCGCCTACCGGGACAGCCAGTCCAGGAACTCCGAGAGCGGCCGAGTATTGACCACGTCGCCTGCCTCGAGCCATCCGCGCCGGGCCTGCCCCACCCCGAATTTCATCTGATCGAGTCCCACCGTGGCGTGAGCGTCCGTGTCGATCATGAGGGGCGCCCCTGCCTCCTTGGCTGCCCGCGCATGGGCTCCGTTAAGGTCGAGGCGGGATATCCCGGCGTTGAGTTCCAGGGCCGTTCCCGTTTCCGCCGCCACTTCAAAGACGCGGGGGAGGTCCAGGGCGACGGGCTCTCGCTCGTTGATGTGCCGGGCGGTGGGATGGGCGAGAACGGTCAGGAACTCGTTCTCCATGGCCGTAATGACTCGTTCTGTCATCTCCTTCTCGGGTTGGGTGAAACGGGAGTGGATGGATCCGATGGCGTAATCCAAGCCCTGGAGCACCTCATCCGGGTAGTCCAGTCGCCCGTCCCCCAGGATGTCAACCTCCGCGCCGTGGAGAATGCGGATGTCGGGCCATTCCTCCTGGAGGTCCTTGATTCTGGCGTCTTCCTCGTTGACCTCCTCCTCCTTCAACCCGCCCGCGATGGTGAGCGATTGGGAGTGGTCGCTGATGCCAACATACTCGTACCCTTTTGCCTGGGCGGCGCGCACCATGGCCCCAAGGGTGTCGTGGCCGTCGCTCCAGTTCGTGTGGACGTGAAGGTCTCCTCTCAGGTCCGCCACGGTGATGAGATCGGGAAGTTCTCCGCGCTGGGCGGCCTCGATCTCACCCTGCGCCTGCCGGAGTTCCGGCTCGATGTACGGGAGGCCCAGGGCCTTGTACGCCTCCGCCTCGGTGGCCCCTGCCACCTGCTCGTCCCCGCGAAAGACCCCGTATTCGTTGAGCCGCATGCCCAGCGAGATTGCGAGGCTACGGAGCTTGATATTGTGGTCCTTGGAGCCGGTAAAGTAGAGGAGGCCGGCGCCGTAGCACTCGGTGTCCAACACCCGCAGGTCGGCCTGCATGCCATCGCTCAAGATCACGGAGGACTTCGTCTCTCCTTGGAGGAGGACCTCCTGCACCTCGGGCATGCCGACGAAGGCCAACATGACCTCTGCAGGCGCCTTCGAGGTGGCGAGAATGTCGATGTCCCCGATGGTCTCGCGCAT
>JAZFPV010000105.1:0-2393 GCA_036444795.1 Thermoplasmata archaeon | reverse complement strand
CCTCTTCACCACCCGAGGCGTCCTGGACACCTCCGGCGTCCACAAGAACATCATCGCCCAGATCCTCTCGGAGATGGACGGCCTCATCGAGATGGAGAACGTCTTCGTCCTTGGGGCCACCAATCGGCCCGACCTGCTCGACCCGGCCTTGATGCGCCCTGGACGGTTCGACGAAATCATCGAGATCCCCCGGCCCGGACACGAGGCGGGGGCGAAGATCCTGGACATCTACCTCAGGAAGGGCCTCCCCATCGACAAAGCCCTCGTGGAGGAGCACGGGGGCTACGATCAGGCCCATGGGAAGCTCATCGACTTCGTCCTGGAGGAGCTCTACGCCCCGGACCGCTGGGTCGAGATGAAGGTGGACTCCGAGGCGAAGGAGGCCGTGAAGACGGTCAAGAAGCGGGACATCGTCTCCGGCGCCATCATCGAGGCCATCGTGAAGACCGCGAAGAAGAACTTCGTGAAACGGGTGATCGCGATGCCCGCGAAGAAGCGAAGCGCGGCCGGCCTAACCCAGGAAGACCTCCGCCTTGCCATCGAGGAGGAGTGCAAGGAACACGCCATCACGGAGATCTACATCTACGAGAAGCGGCAGCGCGAGATGCACCGGACAGGCAGCGACCCGATGGTCGGGTAGGAGACGGCATGCGGCCCCGGGTCCAAGGAACGGAACACGAATACACGTTCTACTCCCGCAAGATGAGCCAGATGGGGGTGGATCCCCACATCCTCGGCCTTGACTTGCTGAAGGAGAGCGATCTCCACAGCGCCGGGGAGTGGACCCAGAACGGCTCACGGGCCTACTACGATGTCGGTCACCTGGAGATCTCCACCGCCGAGACCACCAACGCCCGGGATGTGGTCGTCTGGGAGAAGGCCGGCGAGAAGATCGTGGACTGGCTCCGAAAGAAGGTGGAGGAAAAGTACCTGGGACCGGACGTGAAGCTGTGGGCCTTCAAGAACAACACCTCCCCCGATGGGACCTCCTACGGGAGCCACGAGAACTACTGCGTGTCCCGGAAGCTCCCCTTTCCCGAGGCGTTCATCCGGGAGCTTGTCCCCCACCTGGTCACGCGGTTTATCTACACCGGGGCGGGGGATCTCATCGACCGGAAGTACGTCCTCTCCCCCATGGCCTACCTGACGTCCTCCGTGGTGAGCGGAGAGACGATGCACTCCACCGGCGTCTTGAACACCCGCGACGAGCCCCACGCCCTCCCGCAACGGTGGCGGCGCCTCCACCTGCTGGTGGGAGACGCCCTGATGAACGAGACGGCCATCCTCTTGCGCCACTTCACCACCCATGGCATCCTCCAACTCATGGAGGACGAGGCCCTGGCCGATGTGCCCGTCCTGGCGGACCCGGTGAAGGACATGTGGCACAACGTGGAGCGCATGAATCCGGAGAAGTGGCGGATCACTCTGAAGGACGGCGCCCAGGTCTCTCCCATTGACATTCAGCGCTACTACCTCGCTGAGGTGGAGGCCATTGTGGAGACGGACGAGGAACGAAAGGTCCTGGGCCTCTGGGAGCAGACCCTAAACGACCTGGAGGATCGGAAGTCCGAGGAGCTCGCCTCGCAGGTCGAGTGGCTGGACCGGTACTTCGCCATGCAGGAAGCCCGGGAGGAGAAGGACGCCTTCGAGGTCGAGATGATGGCGTGCAAGCAGTACTCCGAGGTCGGCCAGGACCGCGGTCTCTACTACGCCCGCCAGGAGGCGGGGAAAATGGACCGGGTGGTCACCGATGAGGAGATCCTCGAGGCCGTGTATGAACCCCCCACCAACACCCGGGCTGCGCTTCGGCGCCGCCTTTGTGACGAGCACAAGGTCGTGGCCATCGACTGGTCCTACGTCGTCGTGGACGACGGAGGACGCAGGCGGATCAACTTGCCCGACCCGTATCAAACCGAACTGGAGGAAGAGCTTGTCGCAGCGTGAAGAGAGACCGAAGCAGAAGAAGAAAAAGAAGAAGGATGTCAAGCTCGAGTTCGAGGCCGGCAAGGTCTTCAAGCCGAGCGAGGCCAAGGATCAGGACTTTGAGCTGGACCTTGAATCGGGACGGTTCCTCGCGCGGAAGGGAGAAGGAGGCGACCGGCGGACCTAGTAGTTTCGCTGACCCCCTCACGTAATTGGGGTATCCTTGATTGGCCTAGACATCCTGAAAAGGATGGTCTCCGTCGAATACTTAGCGGGCTTTATGGACGGTGAGGGATCTCTTTCCCTCTCTCGAATTCCCCGAGGTCGATCCAACCCCGAGTACTGCGTTAGGGTTACGATTGCGAACACTGATACGGCGATACTCAGCGAGATTCAGGAGGATTGGGGAGGAACGATACACAGCATGGGACAAGGGCGTTCCGGATGGAAGCCCGGATTTGTCCTTGTTT
>JAZFPV010000104.1:0-4279 GCA_036444795.1 Thermoplasmata archaeon | reverse complement strand
CGAGCAACGCAGAAACGCTTATACCGGCCCCCACCCGCCCTATAGAAGTTAACGAGAGGGTTCTGCGGCACGCCTTACTCTTACTCCTTTGGGCCCTCCTGCTGACCGTTTTGCTCTCGTGGGTCTTCGCGGTCAGTCCCGGCTACACCTACGGGGCGACCATCAGCGAGCAGGGATATCCCGCCCTGGCGCGGGGCCTGTTCCCCCTCGTCGGGGTGGCCGTCCTCGCCCTCATCGTCGCCCATCACATCCTCCGAGGTCGCACGCACCAAATCGAGCAAGCGATTCTTCGTTGGCTGGAGGCCCGCGGCGAGTGGGCCGCCCGCGGATGGGACGACGAGCTGGAAAGAACGCTCCAAGAGGGACTGGCGCTCGGGCGGTTTCCCGACGGGGAGAAGGACATCAAAGAGGCCCTCCAGGACCGGCGGGGACTTCTCAGACTACGATCTTGGTCGGCCCGGCTCTTTGGCGTCTCGGTCTTTGGATTGGCCGCTGTCGTCGGTATCTCCTTTTGGGCCATCCCGGGCTTCATGCCCTTCCTGGAAGGCCAGGCCACCCTCACCACGGCCTTCCTCTACGCGACCAGCTACGGAGCGGGGGTGGCGATCGCCTCCCTCCTCATCGCCGTCACTCTGGTCCTGCGGGATTGAGGGACGCCTTCCTCTCGAGCCGCCCCGTGCGGAGGAACAGCCGAAACCGGTCCTTGCGATAAAGGCGGTGCCTCCGCGCGATGTACAGGAGGGCAACCGCTCCGAGCACATCCCCGAGGAGGACGTACGGGTCACGGTACCCCTCCAGGAGAGAGAAGGGATTGAAGGGGTCGAGGGGGAAGGCGAGGCCTAGGAACGGCCACAGGAGGACCTCGGGGACGGCCCACATCCGATCGAACAGGAGGTGTGTCCATGTCCCGATGGCCAGGGCAAGGAGGGCCATGGTCCAAATCCCCGCTCCGCCCTTCGACGGGGACCGCGCGCGAAGGAGGAGAAAGAGGGCGGTAAGCGTGAAGGCGAACACCAGGGTGTGGGCGAAGTTTCTGCCCCCGATCCCGAAGACGAGGCTCAACGGCTTGTCAATCAAATCGGGCAAGAGGGCCGCCACCAACAACAGCCGGTAGTCCACACGAACATCCACCCATCGGCGTGCTCCCACGACCAGGGCCAGGGTGAGTCCGAGATGGCCCAGGAGGAACATCGGTCAACCCTCACGCCGGAGTACGATGAACCTTTCGCTCCCCGTCTCCGATGGGAGGTTGGGCAAGCTTTATCAGAATCAGGATGTTCCAAAAGACCGTCGATCCCTTGACGTCGTGGGAGTGGAGGAACCGCCCGGTCAATCCCCGGTTCCTAGATTCCCGCTTCTCGCGATGAGCGAGACGGAGGGCACCTTTGGTCCTGCAGGAGATCTTCAACGGCCTCATCTTTGGAGGCATTCTCGTCTTGGGAGCCATCGGGCTCACCCTCGTCTACGGCATCCGTCGGTTCCCCAACTTCGCCCATGGAGACATGTTGGCCCTCGGGGCCTACTTCGCCCTAACCTTCACCACGGCCTTCCTGGCCGCCATCGCCTTCCCCCCCGAACTGCTCTGGTTGGCCCTCCTGATGGCGATTCCCATCTCGATGGTCCTCATGGCCCTCCTCGGGATGGGCCTCGAGTGGGGTATCTTCAAACGACTGCACGGCGAATCCCTCGTCCGGCCCCTCATCGCCTCCATCGGCCTCGCGTTCATCATCCAGAACGTGATTCGCATCGCCTATGGGACCTCCAACCAGAACTTCGGGTTCCAAGCTCAGATCGCTCGGATTCTGCCGCTCGGAGGTCTCGCAGGATTGCTTGGGGAACCCGCGGTTCGCTTGACTGACAACCAGATTGGGATCCTCATCTCCGTATTCGTCATCGTGGCCGCCGTTCACGTCCTCTTGAAGTACACGACCCTCGGCAAGTCCATGCGGGCCACCGCCGACAACTATGACCTGGCCCGGGTCACGGGCATTAACGTCCAGCGCGTGATCTATGCCACCTGGGCCATCGGGTCCGCCTTGGCCGCGGTCGGAGGGGCCCTCCTCGGACTCTTCGCGGTGATTCGGCCGATCATGGGTTTCACCCTCCTCCTCCCCATCTTCGCCGCCGTGATCCTCGGCGGGATCGGCTCGGCCTACGGCGCGATGGCGGGGGGCTTCCTCATCGGAATTGCGCAGGAGGTCTCGGTGCCGTTCCTCTTCGCCCTTTCGGAAGCCAATGTCGCCATCGCCCCCTTCCTGGCCGCTCTCGTCCTCTTCACCGGGTTGGCCGTAATCCTCGGGCTTTGGTTGGCCGACAAGGACCGACGCCGCCAGGCCAAGTACGCCTACGTCGGGGCCGCCGCCTTCGGGGGAGTCTCAGGCGTCGTCTTCATCGCGGCCTCTTTAGGGGCGATCAACCTGTACTTTCCCATCGCCCTCTTCTTCGAACTTGGGCTGCAGCAACCCTTCGCCTTCAAGCCCGCGATCGCCTTCGCGATCCTGGTCATCGGCCTTCTTGTGCTCCCGCAAGGACTCGCAGGGCTGGCGGACAGGCCGCGGGCCAAGGGATTCGCCCGATTCATCCGGGGTCTTCCCCGGACCATCGCGTCGGGGTCGAAGGACGTCCTCAGGAGGGTGATTCGACGGTCGAAATAGCTCTGCCCGGCTTTTTCATCTTCCTCATCTCGTTCCTCGCCGTAGGCGGCATCTTCGCCATCGCGACCCTGGCCCTGAACCTTCAGTGGGGCTCCACCGGCCTCTTCAACATCGGCATCGGGGCCTTCATGGCGGTGGGGGCGTACACGGCCGCCATCCTGACCACCGCCCTCTCCGATCCTCCGCCCTTCCTCCCGGGCCACCTCGGCGGCTTCAGCATGCCCTTCATCATCGGAATCCTGGGCGCTATGGTCGTCGCGGGCTTCCTCGGCCTCCTGATTGCCCTGCCCACGCTCCGCCTCCGGGCGGACTACCTGGCGATCGCCACCATCGGGTTGGCGGAGATTATCCGTCTCTACATACTGAACGCCCTGACGATTACGGGTGGCACGTTCACCATCCGGGGGATCCCCCGCCCCGACCGGGACATCTCGGACCTCTGGGGTTGGCTCACGGGAGGCCAAGTCCTTGAAATCGGGCCCGTCCTCTCCAGCACCATCCTCTTTAGCGTCATCATCGCGGTCATCCTCATCGTATACTACGTCTTCGAGCGCTCGACCCGGTCACCCTGGGGTCGCGTCCTCAAGGGCATTCGAGAGGACGAAGATGCGGCGGAGGCCCTCGGGAAGAACACGTTCCGGTACAAGGTCCAGGTGTTCGTCATCGGCTCCATGGTCATGGGGGCCGCCGGCGCTCTATTGGTGAGCTGGCTCCGGGTGGCGGAGCCCAATTCCTCCTTCATCCCCGCGGACACGTTCCTGATATGGATCATGCTCATTATCGGGGGGAGTGGCAACAACAAGGGCGCCATTCTCGGCGCGTTCCTTGTCTGGGGCCTCTTCTCCCTCACCATCCTCTTCACCGCCTCACTGCCCGAGTTCCTGCGGCTGAACTTCACCTTCATCCGCATCGCGAGCGTCGGGGCCGTCCTCATCCTTCTCATGATCTTCCGTCCCCAGGGCATTCTCGGAGAAGAGAAGGTCATCTCGAAGATGGGGTGAAGCAATGCAGGACCAACGCCCCCTCTTGGACATCCGCGACGTCGTGAAGACGTTCGGAGGCATCCGCGCGGTGGACGGGGCTTCCCTCTCGGTGCGTAACCAGTCCATCACCGGCCTGATCGGCCCCAACGGCGCCGGGAAGACGACCCTCTTCAACCTCATCACGACCATCTACACGACCGAGGACGGAAGCATTCACTTCAACGGGAATCGGATCGATCAGCTCCTCCCGCACGAGGTGGTTGCCCAAGGCGTCGTGAAGACCTTCCAGATTCCGAGGGAGTTCAAGAACATCACCGTACTTGAGAATCTCATGTTGGCCGCCAAGGGGCACGAAGGGGAACAGTTCAGCCGCATCTTTACAACCCCGAAGCGGGTCTGGAGGCGCGAGCAACAGGTTCGGGAGCGGGCACACACCCTCCTCGAGTTCTTCGAGCTAGGAGACCTGGAACAGGAGTTCGCGAAGAACCTATCGGGCGGGCAGAAGAAGCTCCTCGAGTTGGCCCGGGCCCTCATGACGGACCCGGTCCTGGTCATGTTGGATGAGCCCGTGGCGGGCGTAAACCGCACCCTCGCTGCCAAGCTGCTGGACTGGATCGACGAGCTCCGGCAGGAAGGCCTCAC
>JAZFPV010000103.1:0-3314 GCA_036444795.1 Thermoplasmata archaeon | reverse complement strand
GGTCGAAGGGACCGCAGCCCCTACTTCAGCCGCATTGTCTCCAGGTTATACGGAGCCCGGGTCTCCATACCAAACTTCTTGTAGAGGGTCGAGGCCAGGTCGAGACACTTGTGCTCTTCCCCGTGCCCCACAAGAACCCGCTCAGGCCGCGGCTCCATGCTCCCCACGTAGTTGAGCAATTGCAGGCGGTCCGAGTGCCCGGAGAAGCCGTCGATGGTCTCCACGTCCATTTTTACCTTGAGGCGCAAGGGCTTCCCCCGATCGTTGATCGTGATCTCACGGCGTTCCCTCTGGATCCGCCGGGCGAGGGTGCCCTCCGCGTTGAAGCCGACGAAGATGAGGGCGTGCTTGGGGTTGTCCGCCCAGGATTTGAAGTACTCCATGATGGGCCCCCCGTTCATCATCCCGCTCGTGGCTAGGACAAAGCAGGGGTCGGGATCGTCGAGGATGCCGATGCGCTTGTCGACGCTGTCCACCCGTTCGAAGGCCGATGAGGCGAAGGGGTTCTCCCCCGTTTGGAAGATCCGCGTGCGAAGCTGATTGTTGAGGTATTCCGGATAGGCCGTGTGGATGGCCGTGGCCTCCCAGATCATGCCGTCCAGGTAGATGGGGACCTGGGGGATCTGCTTCTTCCGCATCATTTGCTCGAGGACCAGCATGACCTCTTGACTGCGGCCCACGGCGAACACCGGGACGAGCACCTTCCCACCACGCCCGAGGACCCGAGAGCCAATCGCCCTGAGCTTCCGGGCGGCGTCGTGGCGGCTAGGCTGCAGGTCGCGATACCCCCCGTAGGTCGACTCCATGATGAGGGTCTCGAGCCGGGGGAACTTGTTTACTGCGGCGTTGAACAGCCACGTCCGCTCAAACTTGATATCCCCCGTGACCGCCACGTTGTAGAGGCCGTCCCCGATGTGGAAGTGGGTCGTCGCGCTGCCGAGAATGTGGCCCGCGTTCTGGAGGGTGAGGCGGATGTCGGGGGCGATGTCCGTGGTTTCCCCGTACTTCAGCGGAATCGTCCGCTTGACGGCCTCCCGGATCTGCGGCGACTCGTACGGCGGCTTCTTGCCTTCGCCAAAGGCCACCTTAATGTAGTCGATCTGGAGGAGAGACGCCAGGTCACGCGTAGGCGCCGTGGTATAGATCGGCCCCTCGTATCCGTACTTGTAGAGGACGGGGGCTAGGCCGCAGTGGTCCAGGTGGGCGTGCGTCAGGACGACCGCGTCCAAGGCCTCCAGGGGCATCATTTCGGGGGCATTGAGGTACGGACCTCCGTTGTTTTGCGACCCCATATCCACACCGACATCCACGAGGATCTTGCTCTCCCGCGTCATCACCAAGAGGGCGGACCGTCCCACCTGTCGGAACCCGCCCAGGCTCGTGACCCGGACATATTGTTCCCCTGAGGCGGCCTGCCGGGAGATGCGCCGACCCACGCGGCGGAGGAAATTCAGTCGGTCATCGTGGATGGAGCGGAGGTACTGGCGGATCTCGTCCACCGTCTTGGAGGGAATCGGAGGGGCACGGACGACCTTGGGAACCCACCCGATCCGCCTCTTGACCTCGTTCAGGACCGCCCCTTGGCGGCCGATGACCAAGCCCGGGGCGAGGGCCTCGATGGTGACCTCCCCCGTCTCCTCTTCAAAGTAGATGTTCTGAATCTCCGCCTCTTCCGGAATGAACTCGCGGATGGCCGCCTCCGCTTCCTCGATCGGGGAGAGGAGGGACGGGTCGGGACGGATCGCCACACGTCGGCGCAGCCCCTGGGCTAGCTGACGGACAAGGTCCTGATTGTCCGCGAAGACGTCCATGTTTTTCGTATAGATGACGACTACAGGACCCTCGAGGTCCACTTTCGTCAGCTCAACGCCTTCCGGAACGATTTTTCTTACGATGTTCTCGGCTTCGCCGAGGGTTGCGTCCAGCGACATGGGCTTATGCCCTCCGCTGCGCGAAGGGCGTTCACGTGAGGTTCATCTTTTTCGCGCGCTTCGCGATCTCCTCGTCGGAGATCTCCTCGAAGCCATCGGGAGTGATGCGGACCACGTTGATGCCATCACCCGACACGGCGTCGCGCTTCATGGCGGCGGTGATGGCTCGGATGGCGAGATCCGTGCCCTCGTCTGCGGTGAGGCCCTCCTTGTATTGGTCCTCCAACACCCCGTAGACGTAGGGCGAGCCGGATCCTGTGGTAACGTAATTGTCGGGGAGCGAGCCCCCCGCCAGGTCCAGGGAGTAGACGTGGTTCCCCTTGGCGTCCACACCTCCGATGATGAGTTGAACAAGATAGGGGGCGAATCGCCGCGCGGAGAGGATGTTCGCCGTCAGGGTCGCCGCCGCCTCCACAGGCATCGGGATCCCCCGCTTGAGCCGGTAGAGCTCCACCTCGGCCGTCATGTAGCGGGTTAGAGACTGCAGGTCCCCTACGAGTCCGGCCGTGGTAACGGCGAGGTTATCGTCGAGTTTGAAGACCTTGCGAGTCGTCTTATGAGCAATCAATGTGCCCGCCGTTGCCCGCTTCTCCGCGGCCATGACCACGCCGTCCTTGCATACGAGTCCGAGAGTGGTCGTCCCGGAGTGTAATTCCGTGTTGATTTCCGGCATAGTACCCTCACCCAAAGGGGTCCAAAAACTGCAATCAAAACTAGGATTGGCGTGTATATAAGCATTGTGGGGTCGGTTCTGAGATGGAGAACCAGGCCTCAAGAGGCTCCCAGGTGCTCCTCGATGAAGGCACCGACCTGGTCCACATGACCCTTCACCCGAACCCGCGGGAAGACCTTCTGGATGGCGCCGTCCTTGTCGATGACGAAGGTCGTCCGGACGATACCCCAGTATTCCCGTCCGTACTGCTTCTTGAGCTGCCAAACCCCGTACGCCTCGGAAACGGCGTGGTCCGTGTCGGCGAGGAGAGGGAACGGGAGGGCATGCTTGTCTCGGAACTTCTCGTGGGAGGCGATGTCGTCGTCGCTGACACCGAGGACCTCCGTGTTCGCGTCCCGAAGCCGTACGAGGTTGTCACGGAAGTCGCAGGCCTGCTGGGTGCATCCCGGTGTCGCATCCCGGACGTAAAAGTAGAGAATCACGTTCTTGCCGCGCAGGTCCTTGAGGGAGATGTCCCCACCTTCCGAGGAGGGAAGCGTGAATTCGGGAGCGGGCTGGCCTACCTCGGGGAGTTCCGCGGCCATCGTGATCTCTCAAACAGGAGGGCTCGTTCTTCAACCTTTCCCGCGCTGAGAAGGCGAGGACGCCCTAGGGGAAGAAGGGGATGACGCGACTCTGGAAGAGAACCGAGATGAACCAAAAGAAGAAGA
>JAZFPV010000102.1:0-4511 GCA_036444795.1 Thermoplasmata archaeon | reverse complement strand
GGCATAATGGTGAAAGATGGGGCATATGTCCGGTTTCCCGCCGTCCCGTCGGTGCTCCTCCACCGTCGCTCCGCCTCCTGTCACGGCGTTCATAATGGACCGGCGAGCCGTCTCGGCGGTGTCCGTGACGAAGATGGCCGACGAGGGATCCGAAGCCGACATCTTCGCCCCCATGCCCTTGAGGCTCGGCATGAGTTTGGTGTGGAGGAGTGCCGGCTTGGGGAACCCCAGGCCCGGGGCCACGTCACGCGTGATGCGGAAGTGCGGGTCCTGGTCGATACCGCAGGGAATGAGGCACGGGACGGCCTTCCCCTGGACGGCACTTTCCAGGAAGGCCGGAACCGTCTGGATGCTCGTATAGAAAATCTCCCCGATGTTGTTGGAGGCCGTGAACCCGAAGACGGCCTTCACGGTGGAGAAGGTAATGCGGCGGGCCGCTTGGAGGACCAACGGGTACATCCATCGGACGAGGTCGGAGTCGAAGAAGATCTTGGTCTTCGCGGGATCGAAGCCGAGGGCGATGATGTCGAGGGCGTTCTCCACGCCGACGCGGTGCGCCTCCCCCAGGGTGTCAAAGCCCCGGAAGAGGAACTTCTCGTCGTCCGTGAGTTGGAAGTAGAGGGTCGCGCCGAGCGTGTCTTGCATCCACTTCGTGAGAACCCAAGGCATCAGATGGCCCACATGGACCTCGCTGGAGGGGCCTCGGCCCGTGTAGAGATAGAAGGGGTTGCCCCTTTCATACTCATCCAAGATCCAATCCAGGTCACGGTGGGAATAAAAGATACGGCGCGTGAAGAAGGGGTGCAATTCGCCCGCATGGGACCGGAGGCGCTCGAGGAGATCTTCCTCCAAGGGGCGTGTGCCGAACCGCTCGATGAGGCGATTGTAGTCAATCTCCCCTTTGACCTCCCAGGGCGTGACGACGAACTCGGCCATTCGGGTGAGACAGTCTCAGAGCGCTAATCAAGCTTCCCTATTTCACACCATGATGGCGTGACGGCCTCGCATGTCCTCCTCCGTCTGCCCCAGTTTCTCCATGAGGAGGCTGATGAGGACGTCCAGGAGGAGAAAGGTAGACTCCTCGAAGAGGGTACCCAAGGGGGCGTGTTGGCCCGCCTCGCGATCACGGGGTTCCTCGATCGTCAGGACAAGGCTGGAGGCCTTCGCAAGCTTGCTCCCGTCCCTGGCGGTAACGGAGATAACGTGCCCACCGATCCGGCGGACGATGTTTGCGGTCTGAATGGCCGACATGGTTTCGCCCGTCCGGGAAACGATGACCGCGACGTCACGCGGCTCGACGATGGGCGTGATGGTTTCGCCAATGAAGAAGACACGAAGGCCCAGCTGGACCATGCGCATGGCGAAGGCCTTGCCCACGAGGCCCGACCGGCCGACGCCGTAGACGAAGATCTTGGGCGCCGAAGCCAGGAGCGCGATGGCCTCCTGAACCGCCTCCTCAAATTCCCCCTGAAAGACGGTCTCGATGTGACTGACAAGGAAGTCGGCCGCCGACCTGAATGTCAGGCCGCCTCCTCCTTTCGCTCCCGAGTCCGTTTCGCCACCACCCGCCCCAGGACCCGTTCGAGGATGACCTTCATGTACATCGCATCATGCTCCAACAGTGGGGAGGAGGAGATGACGGTCAGGGGATACTCCGAATCCAGGATTGATTCCACCAGGGGCTCAAACCGGAGGTCTCCCCGCTTGATCGGGGTGTACCGCAACTCGTTGCCTCCCTCGTGCTCCACCCCGGCAAAGTGACAGTGGAATTGCCCGTGGGCCCATGGTTCCATGCGATCCAAGAGCGCCCCGAAATCCGAGGCCTCTCGGAGACTGCCTCCCTCTCGGGCGTGGATGTGACCGAAGTTCAGGACCGGCATCGCGTCGGGTACCGCCTCGGTAATGGAGACGACCTCGTCCACGCTCCCGAACACCTCCTGGCGGCCGCTCGTCTCCAGACCCAGCGTGGAGCGAAGACCCTGCTTCCGAAACCAGGCCGCCAGCTCCTTGACTCGTCCGATGATGCGGTCCAGAGCCGCCTCCGGGGTAAGCTCGCCGTAAAGCCCCATGTGGGTCACGACGACCCGGGCGTTGAGGTGGTGGGCGATCATGCCGCCCCATCGGATGCTGTTCATACTCTTGGCGCCCAATTCGCCCTCCCCCGCCAGGTCCATGTAATACGGGGTGTGGAGGGCCATCTCCACGTCGAGCTCACGCGCCAATTCACCCAGGTACTCGAGCTCCTCGAAGTCGGCCGCCACGCTTCCCACCAGGACATGCAAGGTGTCCTCCGGCTCAATGAGGGCGTCTGGATCGTGGACGAGCTGGTCCTCTTCCCCCCCCTGTCGGAGGGCGACGACGAGTTCCCCCGGCAGGGTTCGAGGAGTGAGCCCTACCTCCTCCTCGGTGGGGAACCGCTCGATGACGTTGATGCGGACGAGCTGAACCTCCATGGCCGCCAGGCCCAGATTGTGAACGTCCTCGATCCCCGCTTCGAGGGTCCGACCCTTGCAGGACAGGGGAATGCCGGCCGGGCCGAAGCGAATCATAACACACCCAGTCCTTCGCAGTTTTCACAGAGAATCAGTATTAAAACCTTCTCTCACGCCTCGGTTTGGCCAGATCGTCCGCTATCGCAAGTGGAACCCTGCCGGCAATCCTTATATAACGGCGCCATAATGGGAACCACGATGGAAACAGAACTCGTCGAGGTTTCCTTGACTGAACCCGCGGCAGAGAAGGTCCGAGACCTGCTAAAGAACGAAGGTGGATCGTACCAGTTCCTCCGCGTTTTCGTGACCGGAGGGGGTTGTTCCGGCCTCAGCTACGGTATGTCCTTCGAGGAGAAGACGGAGGATGGGGATCGCGTCTACGAGACCAACGGCGTGAAGGTCGTGGTCGACGAGTTCAGCGAGCCCTATGTGAAGGGCATGACCGTGGACTGGCAGGAGAGCCTAATGGGCACGGGCTTCGTGGTGAACAACCCGAACGCTCAATCGACCTGTTCCTGCGGGTCCTCGTTCGAGGCGTAAGGCCCTGGTCACTCACCGCATCCGGGTTCTCGTCCCTTCCACGCGAGAAACCTTTTTAGCGACCGCTCGGTAGAGCGGAGGCCGAATTCATGAGCAAACCACTGCGAAAGTCCAACCCGTTCCTCCTCGCCCTCATCGACGACCTCAAGACCGCCGCGCGAGAACACGAGGCGCCGATCTGGAGGGACATCGCATTGCGGCTATCCCGGCCGCACCGCGTTTGGGCTGAGGTCAACCTTTCTCGCCTCCAGCGCCACGCGGCGGATGGGGACGTTGTGGTCATCCCGGGGAAACTGCTCGGCACGGGGAGGCTCACGAAGACCCTGCGGGTCTCCGCCTACCAGTCGTCCGAGGCAGCGCGGACAGGTGTGGAAGCCGCGGGAGGTCAAGTCCTCGAGATCCGCGACCTCGTCAACGAGAATCCTCGTGGGAGCGGGATTCGAATCATGGGGTGAACATACGGTCGTCTACGACGCCTCCGGACAGATCCTCGGTCGGCTCTCGAGCTTGACGGCCAAACGGCTCCTCGAGGGAGAAACCGTGACGATCGTGAACGCGGAAGAGGCGGTCATCACGGGGTCCCGGCAGTCCATCCTGCGGGAGTACCGGCAGAAACGGCGCGTGGGCAGCCAACGCAAGGGACCATACTTTCCGAAGCGTGCGGACCGCATCCTTAAACGGACCGTCCGGGGGATGTTGCCGTATCAGAAACCCCGCGGTCGGGCGGCCTTAAAGCGGCTCCAGGTCCACCTCGGGACACCGGCCCAGGTCGAGGGGAAGCCAGAAGAAGCCCCCGGAGCCAGCATCGAGGGCAAAACCACAACATATATCACGCTTCGGGAACTGTCAAACCTATTGGGAGCCACGGCGTGAAAGGAAAGAAGGGACCCTTGGTCGTCAGTGGAAAGCGGAAGACGGCCGTGGCTCGGGCCGTGATTCGCAAAGGCCAAGGCCGGGTGCGCATCAACAAGGTGCCCTTGGAGATCCACGCCCCTGAGATGGCCCGCCTGAAAATCATGGAGGCCCTGACGCTGGCCGGTGGTCGGTCGGACGGAGTCGACATTGACGTGAACGTCCACGGAGGCGGGGTCATGGGGCAGGCCGACGCCATTCGGACGGCCATCGCCCGGGGTCTCGTGGGCTACTACCAGGACGAGCAGCTCGAAGACCGCATCCGCACCTACGACCGGACCCTTCTCGTGCCGGATACCCGCCGGAAGCTCCCCAAGAACCCGTTGGGCCGAGGCGCCCGCAAGAAGCGGCAGAAATCCTATCGGTGACGCCATGATCATCCCCGTTCGATGCTTCACGTGCGGCAAAGTCATCGGCTCCTCGTGGGAGAAGTACCTGCGGGCGCTGGACGCAGGGGAGAACCCCGGGGACGCCTTGGACGAGCTTGGGCTCGAACGCTATTGCTGTCGGCGTATGATTCTCTCTCACGTGGACCTGATCGACGACGTGCTTCCCCTCGGCTGACGC
>JAZFPV010000101.1:0-2344 GCA_036444795.1 Thermoplasmata archaeon | reverse complement strand
GGAGGAGTTCCCAGGAGTCTCCCTCATTGCGGCTGTAGAACAGCTGGCCGGTCTTCGTCCCGAGATAGAGCCCCACGGGGTCGTTGGTGTCCGTGGTGAGGCCTTCGCGCAACACCGTCAGGTAGGCACGTTCCTGCGGCAATCCGTCGTCCAAACGGTCCCAATGGTCTCCTCCATCGGAGGTGCGGTAGACAGCCAACTTGCCGGCCGGGGTGACGCGATTGAAGTCGCCCGCGAGGGGGACGACGTACAGGGTGCGGGCCTTATGCGGGTGCGCGACGATGGGAAACCCAAAGGGCGCCGAGAGGCCGTTCTCGATCACGGTCCAACCGGGGTCGCCTCGGGCCCTCCGGAAGACGCCGCCGTGGTTCTGGTGGTAGACCACCGCGGGGTCGGCGGAGTCGCGGACCATCTTGTGCACGCACGACCCGAGTTCATCTTCCTTGAGGGTTCCTCCCGGGATGTATTCCCCTTTGATGTCCCCGTTCATGAGGCGCCACGAGTCGCCGCCGTCGTTCGTCCCGAGGGCGCCGACCGCCGAGATCCCTACGAGCATGCGCTTCGGGTCGCCCGGGTACGGGACGATGGTGTGCAGGCACAGACCCCCTCCGCCCGGCTGCCAGTCTTTCCGATCGGGGCGATCGTTCAACCCCCGCACCGAGGCCCAGGTTTGCCCCTCGTCGTCGCTCCTGAAAAGGCCCGCGGGTTCGACGCCCGCCCACAGCTCGTCGCCCAGTCCGGGCTCCACGTGCCAGATGCGCTCTACGCTGAGGTCCGAGCCCTCGTCGTAGTGGGGACCCTCCTTCCCGCGATCCCACGTCTCTCCGAAGTCGGTGCTCCGTTGCACGGTCGGGCCCCAATGTCCGGTGTTCACGCCGACCCACAGGCTCTTCCCGTCCCGAGGGTCCAGAATCGCGTGCATCGCGGTCAGGCCTTCGAAGGAAGGCCCTCGCACGTGCCACCGCTTCCGGTCCCCGGAGTGGAGGATGAAGAGACCCTTGCGGGTGCCGACGCTGAGGACCGTATCTCCCTTTCTGACTTCTGCCATGTTAGCCTCCTGCCACCGCAGGTAGGATGTGGACCTGGTCACCCGGCCGAAGCGCCACGGCTTCGGGTTCCAGGGGGTGCACGGAGTCCCCGTTGACGAATACGTGCACAAATCGTCGTACCTGCCCTTGATCGTCCAAAACGCGCTCCCGAAGCCCGGGATACTCCGCGTTCAGGCTGCGAAGGACATCCGCAAGCGTATCGCCTTGCAGCCGGATCGTGTCCCGTCCCTGGGAATATTCCTGGAGGGCTCTTGGGAGGATGACCTCGACCTGTCCCCTTCCTTCGGTCACGTACGCACGAGGCCCGCGGGCCGCATAAACCTTTTCGGGGCGTGAGCCGGGCCGGTCCTTCGGCGGCACAGTGATTCGTCCTCCTCCCTCCTTGCACAGAGTTTATGCCGGTAGAAACCCGTGGAACGTGGCCGGAGCGAGCACGCATGGACGACATGATCAGGATGATGGCCGAGGCCCCGGAAGAGGAGCAGAATCAGATGATGACGGACCGTCTCCTGATGTTCGCTGCCATGCCGGAGGACCAGCGCGTCAACTCGATGTCCCAGCTCATCACCGGGTTCAGCAAGCTCCCGCCGGACCAGCGAGAGAAGCTCATCGCAGGCCAAACCCGCATCCTCGCCAAACTCCCCGAGGCGAAGCGGAAGGCCGTCCTGGTGGGTCGGATGAAGGCGGGCGTGAAGGTCGGCCCGGAGATCCACGACAGCGACATGCGGCTCACGAACAACGCGGCCATGAGTCTCCCCGACGACAAGAGGGCGGCGTTCCTCGCCTCGATGGAGGAGGTCCAGGCGGAGATGGGGAGCGCAATGGAGAGCGTGGCAGCCCCTGCAGCCAGGGGTGTCCCGGAGCACCACGGCAAGCCGATGGAGCTCAAGGGCCTGTTGGGCAAGAAGTATGTCTGCTCGATCTGCGGACACAAGCAGGCCGCCTAGACATTCCTACCTGTGGTGGCCGGCAATCCTTCGCGGTAAGTGTTGTAAATACCAAACCTTCAGACGTCCGCCGCCTGTTGGCGCGGGCCACGGGGTCCATGTCCCGGGACGACGGTGACGCCAGGGAGGGCATCAATCGAAGAGGCTTCGTCAAAGGGGCCCTCGCGATGGGCGTGGTCGGAGCGGCGGTCGCGGGAGGGGCCTTGACACTGCGATCCCTCGTTGGCAGCAATCCCCCGGACGTGCAGGAGACGTTCCTGTACGTCGGAGCGTTCGTAACCCCCAAACCCTGGTGGGTCGCGCGGGGGCTGGTAGGAGAAGAGGCCCGATTCAGCCACTTCAAGGTCG
>JAZFPV010000100.1:0-2161 GCA_036444795.1 Thermoplasmata archaeon | reverse complement strand
GAGCTTCCTTGGCGTGGTGGATACCGGGGACATTGTCGTTGTGCAGACAGCCCCCCACCGGCAGGACGTCGCGACCTACGTCAATGGTCGGGCCGTGGGCTACACGACCTACGGCGACTATGGGGATGTGAGCGTCTTCCAAGATCCCGATGGCCCTCCGGGCCGATGGATCATTCACCGGGCCTTGGTCTTCCTCGCTTGGAACGAGACGGCCGATGGATTCGACATCCCCACGCTGGAGTCCCTCGAGCGAGGTCGCGATTGGGACTCGAATGCCGCGACCCCCTATGGCCTCGGCCCGGGTGACACCGTCGTTCTCTTGCAGGTCGGCTTCCGCCAACGCGACGTGACGCTCCTAATCAACGACTTCCTCCCCGATCGGGATCTTCTCGACTGCCCGGCTTCGTGCGAAGGCTACGTCACCATGGGCGACAACAACGCCCCGAGTTACGACCAAGATCTGGTCTTCCAGAGCCTTATTCTTGGGCGGTCCCGGGGGGAGCTCCCCTGGTTCGGTCTCTTGAAGCTCACCTTCGCGGGCCCCTTCGCCTGGGGCGACATCCGCGCTCCCGCCAACAGCTGGACCGCCCTGACGGTCTCTCTCGTCCTCCTCGTCGCCGCGCCCATCGGTCTCGACGTCGGTTTCTCTCTCCTTACGGCTCGTCGAAAGAAGGCGGTGGACAATCCGGGAGAGGACGGTGAGGAGGCGCCTCCCGAAGCAGACGAAGACCGCCCGGAGGAGGGGGAAGAGCACTCGGCTAAATGAGGGTCGTCTGGACCTTAGGGCGATAGCTGCGGAGTTCCGTGAGCACGTCGTCGCGAACAAGGATCCGCTTCACGTCCGGTGCGGACACGCTGGATTGGATCTCCTTCGTTCGTCCGCCGCGGCCGAAGGACTTCACCTTCGCGTTGACGAGGCCCAGCATGTCGAGCTCCGAGATGAGGTCCGTCACCCGTCGCTGGGTCAGCGGGCTCAAGCCCGCCCGCCTGCAGAGCTGGGAGTAGGTATCGTACACCTCCCCCGTCGTCAGCTTTACGATGCCGACCTCCTGTTGGAGGATGATACCGAGCAAGATGAGCTTCGAGTGGGTTGGCAGGGAGCGCACCGCCTCGATTACGAGGTCCAACTCGAGCTTGTTCTTCGCCCGCTGAACCATGACCTCCGTGATGTGGGCCCGGCCCTTCCGGTCCGCCAGTTCTCCCGACACCCGGAGGAGATCGAGGGCCCGCCGGGCGTCCCCGTGCTCCTGGGCGGCCAGGGCCGCGATGAGGGGGATGACCGCCTTCTCGATGACCCCCGGGTCGAAGGCAAGCTGGGCCCGCTGCTCCAGGATGTCGCTGAGTTCCTTCGCGTTGTACGGAGGGAAGACCATCTTCTCGTCACTGAGTCGACTCTTCACACGCGGGTCCAGGAACTCGGTGAACTTCAGGTCGTTGGAGATCCCGATGAGGCTGACCTTCGCCTGGCGGAGGTCGTCGTTGATCTTCGTAAGGTGATACAGCACATCGTCCCCGCTCTTGTACACCAGCTTGTCGATCTCGTCGAGGCAGATGACGACGACGCGGGGCGCCTCGTCGATCTTCGCGCGGAGGAGGTTGTACACCCGCTCGGTGGAGAGCCCCGTGAACGGGATACGCTCGTCGAAGTCCCGAATGAATCGGTTGCCCACGTTCTGGAAGACCCCGTAGGGGGTGTCCACGATCTCGCAGTTGATGTAGAAGTACTCCACCCGGTCCTCGATGTCGGCCCGCCGGAACTCGTTCCCGACGTACTTCACGACGGCCGTCTTCCCTGTCCCCGTCTTCCCGAAGATCATCACGTTGGACGGCATCGCGCCCCGGAGGGCGGTGGCCAGCACCGAAGCAAGCTCTTTGATTTGCCGCTCCCGGTGCGGCAGGCTGTTGGGAATGTACGAAGGGCGGAGGACATCCCGGTTCTCCCGGAAGATGGATTCCGTTCGGAGATAGGGTTGGAAGATGTTCCCTTCCATATTGACTCCCCTGCGAAGGCGGCTCCCCCAACGGCCCGCCCCCTTGGACCGGTCGCATAGCTCCCGTCTCTACAAAAGGCTTTGTTTCGACGGTTGCCGAACAACTGTTTTGGAGGAACTGCCGGCGGATTTCTCCGGTTCTTACTCGCGCCAATCCAGTCCCAGCGTTC
>JAZFPV010000099.1:0-2000 GCA_036444795.1 Thermoplasmata archaeon | reverse complement strand
GGGTCAAAATGGTCGATCATTTCGGTCTTCGTCATAGCGGGGCAGACGGCGTTCACCCGGACGCCCTCCGGGCCGAGCTCCCGGGCCAGCGCCTGCGTGAAGGCAATCATCCCGGCCTTCGCCGTCGACAGGTGAGTCCAGTTGGCCTCGGGGTGAATCCCGAAAGTACCCACCATATTGATGATGTTCCCCTTCCCTTGCTTCAGCATGATGGGGACAGTGTGGTGGCAAAACAGAAACGTTCCGCGGAGGTGGACCGCCAGCACCTCGTCCCATTCCTCGATGGACATTTCGGAGAATGCCCGCGGGGAAGCGATCCCCGCATTGTTGACCAGGAGGTCGATCCTCCCGAAGCGCTTCAGCGTGGCATCCACCATGGCCGCGACCTCGGCCGCCACGGTGACGTCGGATTTCTGCGCGAGGGCCTCGCTTCCCCTCTCCTCGACGGCCTGAACGACCTCTTGTGCGGCGTCCTCCGCCTGGCGATAGTTGAAGGCCACCTTCGCGCCTTCCTCGGCGATGGCCAAGGCGATGCCCCGGCCGAGTCCCCGACTGCCGCCCGTGATCAAAGCCACCCGTCCTTCCAGTTTCTTCATCCCGCGAACACCCCTTTCCCCTGCTCGACCGGGATAAACCGGCCGCGCCAGCTTTCTTCTCCCACCCAGCGTCCCTCACGGGCGACCCGATGTCCCCGACAAAACGTCTCTCTGACCCGCCCCTGGACGTGCATTCCGTCAAAGGGAGTGAAGTCCACGTTCGTCGTCAGGCGGGATGCGTCGATGGTGTCCCGAGGCTCGGGGTCGTACACCACCACATCCGCATCGGCTCCCACCTGGAGGACGCCTTTCCTCGGGTAAAGACCGAAGATGCGGGCGGGCTCCTCGGCCAGGACCTGCGCCAGACGGTGGAGGGACAGCCGCCCGTCAGCGACACCGTAGGTGTACAGGAGCGGGAGGAGGGTTTCAATTCCGGGGACCCCCGGAGGGACCTCTTCGAAGGTTGAAGCGCGCTGGAATTTCTGCTCCCGGCTGTAGGAGGCGTGGTCCGTCGCGGCCAGCTGGAGGTCGCCCGAGGCAAGGGCCGCCCAGAGCCCTTCCTGGTTGTCTTTCGAGCGCAGGGGCGGGCACATCATGAAGAGGGGGGCGTCGTCTCCCGAGTATCGGCCTTCGTCCAAAAGGAGATAGTGAGGGCAGGTCTCTCCCCAGACGCGGACGCCCCGTCTTCGGGCTTCGCCGATGAGGGAGGCCGCCTCGGCCGTCGAGACGTGTTTGATGTAGATTTCACAGCCCGTCTCGCGGGCCATCCGGAGGACCGATTCAACGGCCGCCACCTCGGAGATGGGCGGATGCGCCTCGCCGTGGTAGCGGGGGTGGGTCTTCCCGGACCGGAGGAGGTCCTCCGTGGCCCGGTTGATGTGCTCGTCCACCTCGGCGTGGATACCCAGGAAGCCCCCCGTTCCGGAAAGGGCTCTCATGAGCGCCAGGATGGCTCCGTCGTCCGTGCGCCGCCCCGCCTTGCCGTAGGCCATATAAATCTTGAAGCTGCGAATCCCCTCCTCAAGGGCCCGGGGCGCCTCGGCGATGGCCTCGGGCGTCGGGTCGACGAGGGTCAGATGAAGGGTGTAGTCGATTCCCACCTTGGCGTCGGCCGCCTCTTTCCTGGCCCGCAGCGCCTCCAGGGGGCTGCCCCCCTTTCGCTGGCGGGCGTAGTCGATCAGCGTCGTTACCCCCCCGCAGGCCGCCGCGCGGCTCCCCGTCCGGAAGTCGTCGAGGAGGTCGCCGAAGCCGAAGGACGTTTCGAGCTGCACGTGGGCGTCAATGGCGCCGGGCAGGAGCAGGCACCCGGAGCAATCCACCGTCTCCCGGGGATGGATGGAGTCTTCGAGGTGTAACCGGCCGATGTATCGGATGGCCTCCTCCCGGATGCCCAGGTCCGCCCGGACCGGCCCCTCCGGGGTGACGACGGTTCCGTTCTTCAGGAGGAGGTCCATGGAGAAACCC
>JAZFPV010000098.1:0-5300 GCA_036444795.1 Thermoplasmata archaeon | reverse complement strand
CGCGAAGTGGACCGCATGGCGGCCGATCCCGCACGGGGCATCCAGGAGGCGTCGGCCGCGTACCCGGGCCTTCTGCAGGATCTGCTCCAGGCGGGTCACCTGATCGGCTGCGTACGGCAATCCCGCCTCGTGAATCGGAAGGAACAGGTCCGGGTGATCAAGGAAGAGCCGGAGAGTCCAGTGTGCCTCTCCCACGCCCGCGCTGACGAGGCCGCGACATATAGCCCTTGACGGTCGGGTGGGTCAGTCGAGGAACTCCTGTCGCGTCTTGTCGTGGTAGTCGACCTCGACGGGGACACCGAAAATGTGAGAGATGTTCTGGATGGCCCGTCCCCCGATGCTCACACGCCCGAAGTCATCGTTCTGCACGCTGTCCTGGACCTCCCGGTACCGGTCCCAGCCAAGAACCAGGCGACGAGCGCCCCCGCGAGCGCGAATGCATCGCTCGAGAAAGTCGAGGAGGCGTTCCCCGTCGCGTTGGGTGAGGGCTTCATCTCCGGACATGGTTACCCGAGCCACTCGTCCTCGGGGGCGTTCCGGGGCAGTTGGCCGCATTGAGGACAGACGAACTCCCTCGACTCCTCCTTCCGGTCGAACGGTCCCTCATAGCTGCAGAACTCGCAGAGTCCTCCAAAGGCCTTCCCCGCATCTGCCACGCGGACAAAACGGACCCCCGACTATAAAGAGCCAGCCCAGGACTTAATCGATAATCATCGGAACAAGAATATATATGCGGGATAGCCAGTTGGAGAGGCAGATGCATCTCCGGGCCGGGAAACTCTACGGGATGCCGGTCATCTCCGGCGACGCCTGGCAGGTGGGGCGGGTCCACATCGCCCTGGTCGGAGACGATTGGAACGTCGCGGCCTTGGAGATGAAGCCGGAGCGGGGGTTCACGAAAGTCCTCGGGATCCGGAGCCGGAAGGAGCGGGAGACCGCCCTCCTCGACTCCAAGGCAATCGCCTCGGTGGGCAACTTCGTGCTCCTAAAGACCCCCGTGAAGAAGCTAGGGGACTTCCTCATTCGCCCGGACAAGCCGCCCATGGCCCTTCCTTGGGTGCTCTGGATGCCGGTAGTCTCCCAGGACGGTCAAAACCTGGGGATCGTGGAGGACGCCTACATTGACACGACCCTCTGGAAGGTGGACAGCCTGACCTTCCTGTTGGACCGCAAACCTTACCAGCGGCTGGGGACGCTCAATCCCGCAAAACGCAAGCGGCGTTGGGACGTGCCCACCAGCCTGGCCATCCTCGGTGACGTCATCCTTCTCAAGGTCCGAGCGGCCGAACTGAAGCGGCTCATGACCAAGGGGACGGCGGAGGATTACGCCGGGGTGGGAACGCCCGAAGGGGCGTAAGGTAAGGAAACCGGCCCGTTTAGCCGAGGCCCAGCTGGGCGATCTTTTCCGGTAGGTAGGCATCCGTGACGTAATCTAGGCCGTACTTGGCGAGGGCCTGCTGTTCCGCCTTCTTCCCCACCTTTAACATCAGCTCCACTTCGTCCCGCCAGAATCGGTCGCCGAAACGGGGGTCGGTTTGGATGTCTCGGAGCGCCTTGGCATCCTGCGGAGTCAGGTCGTCCGTCGGGAGGTCGTAGTTGAGAATGTCCGACGCGGTGATCCCGAGAAACGAGGCGGACGGCGTGGCCAGGTACTCCGAGATGTGGGCGGTCTTGATGGCCCCGTACGCGATCGACGCGAAGATCCGGAAGGACCAAGGGTCTCCGTCAGTAAATGTCAAAACATCGAGCCCCAGCTCCTCGTTCAGCCGCTTCAGGAACCGCCGTGTGGCACGGGCAGGTTGTCCCTTGATGTGGACCAGGAGGGCCCGGGCGTCCTCATCGAACCGATTTTCCACCAGCCGGTCAAACATGCCGCCGGTCTCGATCGCAAGGACGAAGTCGGCGTCGCACTCGATGAGCTGAAGCTTCTCGGCCTCGACGTTGTGCGGGATGCCGTAGCCCGAATCCCCCACATCGTCACGGCAGTTGAACCGCCTGGAATCGCCACTCCGGTTTACCTCCTCAACAGTCAGGTTACCCATGACGCGCGCCCCGTCCTCTTCCGGCCGCAAGCGGAAGTCCTCTCGGAGGCTTCCCGTGAGGATTTCCAGGTCCTCCGCGAGTAGGTTGCTCTCCGCTTGCGTCGCGAACGCGGCGTGATCCCAACCCTCGGAGATGTAGTAGAGTTCCCGGAGCGTGGAGGACTTTCCGTCATGAATCATGTCCCGGATGAAGTCGAGGACGTAGAGGGTCCGGAGTAGCATCCTGGCCCCCTTGAGCGTCTTGGCCGATCGCGTCCCCCTGGCCTTCCCGTAAGTCCAGACCCCCGTGCGGGCGTCGAAACGGATGTTCGACTTCGTTCGGAGGGGAATGGACATCTCCGGGATGCGTCCCCGATCCAGGTGCTCGTAGACCGTCTCGGCCAAGCCACGGAGGGAGCGGACGACGCCCTGCTGGCGGTCCTTCTGCGATTCCCTACCCACTCTCGGCCACCTCCTCGGGCCGCACCCGTCCGCCGCTCAGCTCGTCTTCCTCACGCGCTGTCGCCTCGAGATCCCAGTCCCCCGGGAGGGGTTCTGCCCCCACGACCTGACTTGCGGGGACGCCACTCACGAAAAGATCCCCCTCCTCGTATCCGCCTCGCCCCAGCCCGGCGAATTCGAAAGCGACGACGGCCTTCTCGGTGGGCGAAATCCAAGGAAGGCTCCAGCTCGTCTTCCCCTCCGGTGTGAGGCGCGTTGGCGCAGGCCGCAGGGTCGTCTCATCCAATGCATGACGAGGGAGGACTGCATGGAGGTGGAGTCGCTTGCGGGACCCCGTGTAATTGGTTACCTCGATACGCACACGGTGCCGCCCGCTCTCGAAGGCCACCTGCTCGTCAATCCAGATGACGTTCATGATCTTGGCAATGGTGCGTGTGATGTCAGGGGGCGCGTGCCCTGCGATCTTGGCGCTCTTTTCCGCCATCAGGGGAAGGAGGGCGCGGACTATCTCGAACTTCTCGCTGGCTTTGGTCCGACGGGCCTTCTTGTTCATGTGGGAGCGAAGCCGTCGACCGCCCTCCTGGAGGGCCCGCACGATCTCGGCCACAATCTCGGGGATGGGGGCGATGGCTTCCTTGGCCTCTGAGGTGAAAGGGACCCGGGTGGCACATACGTGAACAAGGATAATGGCGGGGCCGTAGGGCAGACCCCGGCCCCCCCGCTGCTCCAGGCCATACCGCCGCCAATCCATGGACTCGATGGCCTGGGTGGTGGCACAGGCGCCCTGCTGGTAGAGCAACGGCGCTCGGTTCGCGTAGCGGAGAATCTCCACAGGCCGGTCGCCTGGCAACTCGCCGCCATAGACAATGCCCACTTCGGCCTGGAAAGGATGACCGCCGTAGACGGCCGGGGGCCTCGTGATGGGCGGGGCGTAGAAATCGGGGCGTAGGGACCCCACCACGTTTCGGAGTCCCGTCCGGATGAGCCGTTCGCCGATGGGAGAGAGACAGTCGTTGGGGGGTGCCATGATCTTCACGCGACGGAAGGCCGCGTGAATGCGCTTTGCGATCGGCAGTTTGAGATCCTTCGGCCGCAGCTCGGGGGGCACTTCCGCCTCGCGGCAGATCTCCTTGGCCACACGAGAGCTGATCCGGCTAAAATCGGATCGGAGAAAGGCAGTCACACGGCGGTGTGGACTCTCCTTGGCCATCTGCAGGAGGGTGCCTAACTCGACGCCATAGGGATGGGGCTTCACCTCCACGGGGGGACGGGGCAACTCCGAGGATACCCGCTCGAAGGTCCTGCGCTTCCCGTCCGGGGTCTGGAAGACGATGCGCGCGTAGGGGTTGACAATGGCGGTCGCGCGAAGGTACTCCATCACGGATTGCCTGCCGTTGATGAAGCGACCGCGAAGGCAGGTTTCGACGCGGGTTCCGTGCTCCCGATCCCAGACATGGAAGTCCCGCTTCAGAACTTGCGGTCGGTTCCGCCTCGTGTCGATCAGGAGCTCGATTTGGTAGGCCACGTCGTCTTGGGCGGTCTTCGAACGGACCACGGCGGGCTTCCCGGTGGTGATCTGACCGTACAGGATGGCTCCCGAGATGCCCAGGCCTTGCTGCCCGCGTGTCTGCGACCACGTGTGGAAGCGGGAGCCGTAGAGGAGGGTACCGAAGACCTTGGGCACCTGTCGCTTCACGATGCCGGGTCCGTTGTCCTCCACGACCAGACGATACTCGTCCTTGCCCAACTGGTCGATCTGGACAAGGAGGTCGGGCAACACGCCGTACTCTTGGCAGGCGTCGAGCGCATTGTCCACTCCCTCCTTCACCGCGGTGAGAAGCGCCTTGGTGGGCGAATCGAACCCCAAAATGTGCTTGTTTCGCTCAAAGAATTCGGAGACGGAGATTTCCCTCTGCTTCGCTGCTAACCGCTCGGCGAAGGATTGGCGAGGCATCCCATCCCTTCCGTCGGCCGGCGTATCGGAGGCCCCCTCTTAAGGGTTTGGAGATGTCGTCACGCCCCTCTTGGCGGCCTCCATCGCTTTAAGCACCGCGGGGGGAGAGGTAGGTGAAACTGGTGTGGGAACGCACGGGCGGTACCCGTGCAATGAGGAGGAGGGCGGAACGGACCTTCGGGGGGTCCAATAGTTGGCGTTTGTCCCCCTTGGGCGGGATGCCGTCGTTCCTTCCACCGGCCCATGAACGTGGACCGGTCGACTCGGCGTAGGCGGTCGCCTGGCGACCGTCATGGACCCGGATGGAGCCATCCCGGCCATCGAAGGGAGGGCCGATACTCGCATCGTTCCATCGAGCCCCGAGCGTTAGCCCACGAGGGGCTTCGGGGTAACCGGGCGGCCGTTGGCGATAACAATTTCCTGTTCGCCCAACATGAGGGGACGTTGTCCTCGCCGGAGGCGAAAATCCAAGAGATCGAGGAGGAGATTCGGCGAACCCCACTTCACAAGGCGACCGAGAAACATGTGGGCCGTCTTCGCGCCAAGCTGGCGAAGCTTCGTGAAGAGGCCAAGCGTCCAAAAGGGCCGCGACAGGAAGGGGTGGGCGTCCGGAAGGCGGGCGACGCGACGGTGGCTATCGCGGGGTACCCGAGCGTCGGCAAGAGTACGCTTCTGAACCTCATTACCGAGGCCACGAGTCAGGTGGGGGACTACGACTTCACGACCCTCCGGGCGGTTCCGGGGATCCTCGCCCACCGAGGGGCCAAGATCCAACTTCTCGACCTGCCCGGTCTCACGGAAGGGGCCGCGCGGGGACGTGGTCGTGGTCGAGAGGTCCTCTCTCAGGCCCGCATCGCCGACCT
>JAZFPV010000097.1:0-8710 GCA_036444795.1 Thermoplasmata archaeon | reverse complement strand
CCGTCGACGACAGAGAGACAGACACGAATCATAAACCTGCGTTCTTGAAAGGGTGCAACGGACGGAGCCGCTCCAGGAGGGCTTAGCGTGGGCGCCATCGACCCCCACGACCTCCTGAAGCTGAACGCCGAGGTGGAGACCGGCGTCCCCGTCGAGGAGGCCGCCGTCTCCCTTGGCCTCGTCTCCGAGGACGACCCCCTCCAGGAGCGGGTCCTCGTGGACCTGCGGCACGAGCTGCAGCTCTTCAACGCGCCCTACTTCGACGTGGACGCGGACCCGGAGCGCTTCAAGGACCCGGAGACCCGCCGCGAGCGTCTACGGGAGGGCCTGGACCTGTGACCGGGGCGTCATCAGATTGCCGGATTCTGCAATCGGAAAACGTTCCGTTCTCAGTTCCGGTTTTGATTGACTCCCCCGATTCTGAGAGGTGATTTTCAGGCGCGATGAACGGACCGGCATGTTAAATAGGGTCGAACTTGGAAGGAACATCCGAGGCTGAGAGGCACCCGCCATGAGGTACCCACGGATCCTGACCCTGCCCGAGACGCGCCGTCTCCTCCTGGCCAGCTTTGGCCAGGCTCGCACAGGGCGGCAGCTCAGCGAGGTCACGGGGATCCCCATCGGGCGGTGCTATCGCCTCCTCCGGAGGCTCCATTTGCTCGGCCTCATCGAGGTGGCAGGGGTCCGACTCTCATCTCGCGGGCAGGGGAAGCTCCTATTCGAAGCCCGACTTCCAGGGATGGAGATCTTCGTCGACGGCTCGCGCGTGCGCGGTCGAATTCGGAGACCCTCGATTTCCGAACCGTCGTAGGGTGGTATCAACTCTGGGTGTCGGTCTCAGTAATCAGAGCATATAATCTGCGACAACCGCTTAAATAGACTAAACAAGGGATTATGGAGGGACGGAGGACATAGTGGGAATGGATCCCTTGGAAGCTTCGCGTCTCATCACAGACGAATACTCGGCCAAGATCTTGGTCGCCACCTACAAGAAACCGCGAAGCGCCATCGAGCTGAGCCGTGAATACGCGATCCCCATTGCAGCCTGCTACCGCCGGATCCATGCTCTGGAGAAGGCGGACCTCCTGAGATGCGTGGAGCGTGCCTTGACCCAGAAGGGCAAGCGGATCAGCCTGTACATGTCCCAGCTCAAGAACGCCTACATCTTCTTCGAGAACGGGAAGCTCCGGGTCCGGTTTCACCTCGCGTCCGGCATCACACAAGACTTTGGTGGCGACTGGAAGGCCATCGAGTCCGACTAATCCAAATAACCCCTCCTCCACACCCACGGCAGGCCCTGACCCTTCTGGGCCTGCCACCCCCCTACTCCTTTAGGCCCGGCCCTGTCGGCCCGCCCAAACTACTTTAGCCCGCCCATCGCTCTTCTGCGCGATGGACCTGCGGGGAGAGGACCTCATCTCCATTGCGGACCTCTCCGAGGCCGCAATCTACCACATCCTCCGGGAGGCGAAGGCCTTGATCCCGGCGGCGCGCGGGGAGGAGACCCTCGACCTCCTGCAGGGCCGGATCCTCGCGACCCTGTTCTTCGAGGCCAGCACCCGCACGCGTCTCTCCTTCGAGTCGGCCATGCAGCGCCTGGGCGGCGGCGTGTTGGGCTTCGGCCTCGTGGAGGGTTCGTCCGTGACCAAAGGCGAGACCCTCGCCGACACGGTGAAGATGGTGGAGGCGTACGCGGACGCCATCGTCCTTCGGCACCCCCAGGAAGGGGCGGCCCGCCTGGCCGCGGAGTTCTCCACGAAGCCCGTCATCAACGCGGGCGACGGGGCGGGACAGCATCCCACCCAGACGCTCCTGGACCTGTTCACCATCTGGGATGAGAAGGGGACCTTGGAAGGGAACCGGGTGGTTCTCCTGGGCGACCTGAAGTACGGCCGGACGGTCCACTCCCTTGCCTACGCCTTGGCACTCTTGGGATCCGACCTCACCATGGTGGCTCCTCCGACTCTGGGCATGCCCAGGGAGATTCTCGAACGAGTGGGGGAATTGGGCGGGGAGCCGGAGGAGACGGAGAACCTCCAGGAGGCCATCCAGAAGGCGGACGTCCTTTACGTGACCCGGATCCAGAAGGAGCGTTTTCCGGACGCGCAAGAGTATCAACGGGTGGCGGGTTCCTACCGCATCGACCTTCGGATCCTCCGAAACGCCAAGAAGGACCTCATCATCCTGCACCCCCTGCCGCGGGTGACGGAGATCGCGCCGGAGGTGGATCGCACGCCCCACGCCCGCTACTTCCGGCAGGCCTTCAACGGGGTGCCCATCCGCATGGCCCTTCTGAACCTCATCCTGGGAGGCGGAAGGTGAAGGAGCTCCGGGTCACCCCCATCAAGAACGGGACCGTGATCGACCACATCCGAAGCGGGATGGCCTTGAAAGTCCTCCGAATCCTCCGGATCGGGGGGGAGGTGAGCTCCACCGTGAGCGCGGTGATGCACGTCCCAAGCGGGAAGGAGAAGTGGAAGGATATCGTGAAGGTCGAGGACCGAGAGCTCAGCCCCAAGGAGGTGGACCAGATTGCCCTCCTGGCCCCGGAGGCGACCATCAACATCATCCGAAACTACGCGGTCGCAGAGAAGTATCGGGTGAAGATCCCGGAGGTGGCTCGGGGTATCCTTCGATGCGGGAATCCGAGCTGCATCACGAACGGAAACGAGCCGTTGGAATCGGAGTTCCTCGTGCGGTCCGAGGTCCCGCTGCGTCTCAATTGCAAATACTGCGAGCGGGAGCTGGAGGACGTGGCCGCCCATCTCATTTGAGGTGACGGACTCGGTCAGGGGCGAAGGGGCTCATGCAATACGGCCTCACCCTCCCCAACTTCGGTCAGTTCTTCGATCCGCGGGTGGTCGCCGACCTGGCGGCGGAGGCGGAGGATGCAGGGTGGCATGGGTTCTTCCTATGGGACCACATGCTGTTCGACGGGCGTCCCCGTCCCATCGCCGACCCGTGGGTGGCCCTGGCAGCCGTCGCCGAGAGCACCTCCCGGATCCGCATCGGCACATTGGTGACGCCCCTTGCTCGCCGCCGACCGTGGAAGCTCGCACGGGAGACGGTAACCCTCGACCATCTCTCGGGAGGCCGCCTCGTCCTGGGGGTGGGTCTGGGCTCCCCGTCCGATGTGGAGTTCGGGCGCTTCGGAGAGGAGCCGGATCCGATTGTGCGAGGCGAGAAACTCGACGAAGGTCTGGAGGTCCTCACGGGGCTCTGGAGCGGCAGACCGTTCGAGTTTCAAGGCAAGCACTTCCAGGTCGACGAGATCGCCTTCGAGCCGTCCCCCCTGCAGACCCCCCGAATCCCCATCTGGGTGGGAGGCGTGTGGCCCCGAAAGGGTCCTTTCCGGCGGGCGGCCCGGTGGGACGGTATGTTTCCCCTGATTCGTGGGAACGGGAGGATGTTCGGATCCCCCACGCCACGCGAGCTCGAAGAGATGATGGCCTTCGTGGGGGCCCACCGCGAGACCGCCGCGCCGTTCGATGTGGTGGTGGGTGGGAAGATCGCCCGCGAGGATCCTGACAAGGGAGCAGCGGAGGTCGAGGCCTTTGCCAAAGCGGGAGCCACTTGGTGGCTGGAAGGGCCCCGGGACGAGGGGGACTTGGACTACATTCGGGAGATCATTCCGCAAGGACCCGCGGGTCGGTGAGCCGATTTGGGCGTTCCAGGACGCTTCGAGAAACCTTATATAAGAGGCCTCTCCATGGCCACCTTCCTCGGAAGGGATGGGAATGATGCGCGAAATTTCCGAGTTCATTGGCTTGAAAGTGTACACTCAGAACGGTGTCCTCCTGGGCACGGTGAGTAACCTCATCGTGGACATCGAGCGAGGAAGGGTGGATGGCCTCTTCCTGGGAGAGACCAATCCCGCCTTGGTCGACGGAGGAAAGGCCGTCAGCGTCCCGTACCGATGGACTCAGAGCGTAGGAGACATCGTGGTTCTTCGCTACTTCCCGAAGAAGGTCACGCTTCAGAAGGTCTCCGGGCGGGAAACCCCCCTCGTTTCTCAGTAGTTGGGGTGCCGCTCCTCGATCTGAGCCGCTTGATTCGCACGAAGCGCCATCGCATGCAGCAGGGTCGACAGTCGATTCAAGTACCGCAACGTCTCGGGGTTCACCCTCTCCTTCGAATCGAGAACGACCACTCTCCGCTCCGCCCTTCGGACCACGGCGCGGGCGTAGTGGAGGTAGGCAGCCGCCTGAGATCCTCCCGGGAGGACGAAAGCCTTCTGGGGATCAAGGTCGACCTCCAGGCGCGCAATCCCCTCTTCGAGTTCCCGGACACGTTCGTGCCCTAGCGGCGGGGCGAGCCCGCGGGATTGTCCCGGGGCCATCGCCAGTTCCGCGCCCACCGTGAACAAGTCGTTCTGAACCCGATCCAATAGGCCTGCGTCGGGCCCTTCCGACATGACGGCCAAGGCCACCCCTAGGGCCGCGTTGAGCTCGTCGAGAGACCCCAAGGCTTCGATTCGGTGATGGCTCTTCGGGACGCGATCGCCCAACAGATCGGTCTCCCCTGCGTCGCCTCGACCCGTGTAGAGGGGCATCGGGCCCTGTACGACGGCGGGCGTATATGTGCTTCTCGAGGCGTGGCGCGCGCGCACCACGCCCTTTTTAGCGGGAGCCAGTCCTCTTCCCTGCCTGGCCGAGGACGTGGGAGCCTGGATGTGACCTTCACCCTCCTCAGGGCGCGCCTCCTCAAGCCGCACGAAGCGTTCCTTCCCGAGCTTGTGGAGGAGACACGGCAGGCCATCGAGCAGGACGGCTTCGTACGGGAGCCCATCCTTGCGGACCGGGAACACTACGTTATCCTCGACGGACATCACCGGTACGGCGCCCTTCTCGAACTCGGAATCCGATGGGTTCCCGTGTACCTGGTGGACTACCAGGACGACGCGGTGCGGGTCGAGACGTGGCCGGACGCGGTCGTGGATCACGTCAGCAAGCGGGAGGTGGTGGAGGCCGCCCTGGCGGGGACGCCGTTCCCCCCGAAGACGACCCGCCACCGCGTCGAACTTCCCCCCGGAGATGCCCGGGTCAGTTTGAAGGACCTTCGGGAGCCCGAGGCATGACGACCTTCCCACGGGCCGACGGCTGAACCTCCAGCCGGCCTAGGAACCGTCTCTTCAGCCCTTCCCCCTGCAGGAACCGGTCGAGGAATACCGCCAAGGCGGCCACCTCGGAGTGGGGCTGGTTCCCTACCGCGATGTTGAACCCCGCGCGCCCAAAGAGGTCACCGGGCACCTTCTCCGATCCTACGACAACGAGCAAATCACGATTTCGTGAGATTCGGGGCAGCGTCTCGTCGAGGGGCTCCCCGTACATGGTGAGGTGGACGACCGTCCCTTCCCATCTACGGATCGACCCCCTGAGGGACACGCCCGTGCGGATGTCGAAGGGGCCACCGAACCGCTCCACGACGTCGGCCACGCGCGCCTCCAGCTGGGCGTCCTCACGATCCACCCACACTTCGTCGGCCCCGAGAGCCCGGGCGGTGAGGGCGACGTGCGTGGTCATGCGTTGGTCCCGCACCAGGCGGTGCCCCATCCGCAAAACGACGAGGCGTGGCATCTGCGGGCTCAGCCGTCGAACCGCTCGATCCGATGACCTCGGAAGTCGAGCCGATAGGAGCGCTTGATGATGCTCTTCAGCATGATCTGACTCATGGCCAGCTCCTCGGCCAAGTCTCCGGCAAACTTCCCATCCTTCCCGACCGTCTCGTAAATCTCGTCCTCCACGAGGGCGTAGTCGGGTTCCGACATCACCGCCACCTGGAGGACATCGCTGATTTCGTGAACCGGGGAGGAGGCGCTGATGTGGAGGCTGGTGTAAAAGGAGTGGTAGGCCTTTACAGGCTCTCCGTCACCGGTCTGCCACTTCGTCTCCACGAGACGCATCTTCTCGAAGAGGCGCAGAGCGACGGTCCCTTCCTGCCCGTAGCGGTCCTTGATCTCGCCGGCCGTCAGCCAATCGACGGCGAGGTTCTTGAACACCTCCTTCTTCACGTCCGTGTCCACGCACCGGAGGATAGGGACCAAGTCAGAAGGTTCATTGATAACTTTGATACGATTCATGCCCTCGCTACCCGTATAAGCGCGCCTGCGAATAAAAAGGTACGGCAGTTCGGCCAGGCACTGGCTAGCCTTCGTTCTGGAGGGCTTCGAGGAAGGCCTCGAAATACCTGCGCTCCTCGAGGATCCGTCCTCGCTCCAATTCCTCGGAGGCCAGGGAGAGGATCGCATCCGCCCCGAGGCCGAAGCCCCCCTTCTGGCCGCCTTGATACCGTCGGGTGAGCTCCTGCTCTCGCCGCCTCAAATACGCCCCGACCCGTCGCTCGGCGAGGCGCGTGAGGGCCGCGGGGGTGAGGTCCTCGCCGCCGGGCAAGGCCTCCAGTTCCAGCTCCCGTTTGAGGGCGAGGGCGGTCTCGGCACGGCGGGCTCCTTCCTCGACAGGGTAGACCCATCCTCGTCGGTTTTCCCACACAGAGGGCAGGCTCGCGGGACCCACCTCGCGCAGGGAGGGGATCGTGGCCGAGGCTTCGTAGAGCACGTTCAGGGCGAGGTGGCGCCTCCGGCGCCGGGGGAGGACCTTGCGCCCGTCCTCCACCATTTCGTGTAGGGCCTTCATCGGGGCGACACCCTCCACGTAGTCCTTCCATCGCTGCAAACACCGAAGCGGCTCATAGGATCGGGTGAACCAGAATCGAGGGGGCCGGGCCGTCCACACCTCGCCCCCGGGAAGGCGTGTCTGGGCGAACGGGAAGTCCATCAGGTCTCCTCGTAGGCGCAAGACACCCGCGCGCAAGCCGGCCCACGCGGTGTCCATGGAGAGTCCCCCGTTCGTCCCAGCAAGTTCCCGCCGGGAGAGCGGACCCGAGTCTTGGATGGTGCGGAGAATTTCCCGCCTCCGCGGGTCGGAGAGCCAATGAAACCAGGCAAGGGGTGCGGACGGATCCCGGAATCGCGGAATGGGGTGCCCGGTTCCAAGGGTCTTACGAGTGGGGAGGGCGATCTCCCCGTCCGGGGCTCCTCGGCCCTCATCCAGTTTGATTTCCGGATGGCCGTCATCTTCTCGAAGGGCCGGGGCCCGGATTTCCACGTCGGAGTTGAGGAAGTAGTAGTACTCCCGTCGGGTCGTGGAAGGGACCAGGAGACCCAGATCGACCCCGCGGCCGACCACCTTGCGCAGATTCGCGCGCTTGGCCTCGCGCCCCATGAGGGCTTCCAGGTACTGGAGGCGCAAGGGGTGCCCGACGAGTTCCTTCAGGGTTAGGGGCTGCTGCAGGGAGAGAGTGTAGAGGACGCTGCTCGAGGTTCTCTGAGTCAAGTAGTCGGAGACGGCATCCAAATCCAGGCTACCGCTTCGCGGAGGGGGCGTCATGGGTGCATCCCTACCCTTCGCGCGGGCATGGAGAGGGGTTGATATAAGCGTTCCTCCCCCCCACCCGAAGCTTTTAATCGCGATTCCCTATAGGCGCCCCGCCCATGAAAGTCAAGGATTTGCGTCCCCGCAATAAGGTGGATACCATCGACCTGGTCATCGTCGAGAAGGGGGAGCCCCGCAACTTCACGAGCCGCGAAGGCGCGACCGGGCGAGTGGTCGACGCCAAGGGCCGGGACGAGGACGGGGACACGGTGACGGTCACCCTGTGGAACGAGGACATCGAGCGTGTGAACCCCAACAGCAAGATTCGGATCAGCAACGGCTGGGCCAGCGAGTGGCAGGGCAATCTGCAGCTAAGCGCCGGCCGTTACGGCAAGCTCGAGGTGTTGGAGTAGGGCCCCCACGGCCGTCATGGCGATCAGGGGGGCCATGAACATCGTGAAATCGTCATCGATCCACCGGAGGCGAGGGTACTCCGCGGCGACAGCCACGACGGCCCCGACGAGGGCGAGGGTCAGCACCGCGGGAAGGGTGAAGGCCGTCAGAAGCGTGAGGCCCACGACCGCAAGGATCAGGTAGGCGAGGAGGGGGACCCACGGGTAGCCCCCGCGACGCCGGGTGAGGGCGCATAGGGGATCAATCCACGCCATGCCGAACATCGCGACGACGACGAAGGCCGGTGGGAAGAGGGCGAGGCCCAGGAAAAGACCCGTACCCCCCCAGAAGTAGGCGGAGATCTGCCCTCGCTCGTAGTCCCGAATGCCCAGGATCTCGAGGTGACCCAGGAGGCGCAGGAGTTCGAGGATGAGGGTCGCGAGCCACAGGAGAGCCGCCACGAGGACCTTGGGGACCCCGATGCCCAGGTCGTCGGGAAGGAGGTAATACCCGAGGAGGACGGGAGAGGCGAGGTGGATGGCGCGACGGAGCACTGGGCCCTCTTCCCACTCCATTTCGCCCCGTATGCCGAACGCCGGACATAAGGCCTCGGAATCGAATGTGGCTAGGGCCGGTCTCTGTTTCATTGGGTCGAATCGGTCGTGCGGCCTGGCAATCCCGATCGTTCACTTCCGGGCGCACTTCAAGTGAGGCGGTCTTGGACGGAGTGGAGACGGCGAGTGCAAAGGTTGCCACGCTGAACCGTAACACGTTGTCACACGTTGTACTCCTCTCCTTTATCAAGAGCCAAGTCCTGCGTTTCCAAGGGTATGGACAGTGGCGGAAAGCAGCGCGTTAACTGACCGCATGCAGCGTGATCTCGATCTCCTTCGAAGGCATGTGAGCCTTCTTCAAACCGTGGAAGAGGAACAGCCGATTGGCATCAT
>JAZFPV010000096.1:0-2866 GCA_036444795.1 Thermoplasmata archaeon | reverse complement strand
GTGATTATCGTCCGTCAGACCGAATGAAGACCCCCAGGCTGCTGATTCCAGGGCCGGTGCCACTCGAAGGGAGGGTGGCGGAGGAACTGGCCAAGCCCGTCTCCCCCCACTACGGGAAGGAATGGGTTGCGACCTATCGGGAGACCCAAGACCTGCTCCGGACTCTCTTCCGAATGCGGGACGCCAAGGTCTTCCCCATGGCGGGTCCTGCCCACGTAGGGATGGAGGCCCTGGTGGTCACCCTCCTAGGCCCAGAAGACAAGGCTCTCGTCATTGACAACGGATTCTTCGGCCGGCGCCTGCGTGAGATGCTGGACGCTCATCAGGTCGAGGCTTTCTCCATCCACGGCCGATGGGGCACGCCGCCCGACCTTCGTCGGGTCGAGGAGGTGCTGAGCGGCACCTACATCCGCGCGGTCTTTGCGGTTCACTCGGAGACCTCGACGGGGATGGTCAATCCGATTCGGGAGCTCGGGAATCTGACTCACGAATACGGGTCCCTCTTCGTCGTCGATGCGGTCTCCTCCCTGGGAGGCCTCCCGCTTTCCTGTGACGATTGGAAAGTCGATGCGGTGTTCGCGGCCTCGCAGAAGTGCCTTGGGGGTCCCCCGGGGATCGCCCCGGTCGCCATTCGTCCTTCCATCCTCGAGGCGGTGGATTCCGATTCGGTACGGGGTTGGTACACGAACCTCCACACATGGGACCGCTTCAGCGAAGAATGGGGGACATGGCACCCCCAGCCGACGACCATTTCGTCGAACGTGTTCCGGGCGTTCAAGGTCGCCCTCGAGCTCGTGTTCGAGGAGGGTCTCGAGCGTCGCCTGGACCGACACCGAACGGTGGGCCGCGCCTATCGCGAGGCCCTCCGAGCCCTCGGGTTCACGACCGTGCCCCTGGAAGAAGACGCCAGCGATACGGTCACGGCGGCTCGGCCCCCGGAGGACATCGAGGCCACCGCGCTTCAGGACGGCCTTCGAGAGAAGTTCGACATCGTCGTGAGCGGGGGTCTCACGGAATTGGCGGGAAAGATCCTTCGCATCGGCCACATGGGTCCCACGGCCAACCCCGACGACCTCCTCACCATCACGCAAGCCTTGGGCAGCCTCATGAAGAGCAGCGAGCATGGGGACGCGGAGAAAGCCCTGGAGGTTGCCACGTCGATGACCAAGAGCCTTCGGGAATAGGTCGAAAATTCCTCGTTTTCCACCTCGATTCCGAGAAGCCTTTTACGAAACGCGCTCATACAGAGAGCCTGGCTTCAGCCATGGGGAACCTCTCTGACCTGGCCGGTCGTCTTAGGAAGCGAGGCCTCCTTGCCGCTCCGGCGGCAACGAAGGCATTCCTCTCCGTGGACCCTGCGGCGTTCGTCCTGGCCCCCTATCGACGCCTCGCATACGAGGATACGCCGGTGCCCTTCCACATAGAGGACGCCGTCGGCCTTCTCCCCTCGCGTCGTCTCGTGGCGACCTTGCTCCAGCTTGCGAACCTCGAGGGGGACGGGCTGCGAATCCTCTATGGCTCCGACGGGGGGTACCTCGCCACCCTTCTCGCTCAGTCCTTGCCCGACTCATCCCTCGTCGTTGTGGAGCCCGAGGAGCATTTGGCCCGGACCACCGCCGCGAATCTACGGAGGGTGGGTCGACCCGACGTTCGCGTGGAACGAGAGATGCCCCCCGAGCCCGCCTCTTGGATATGTGTTCTCAAACCCGAGGCGGACGTGGACGTGGGCTTGCGCACGCACCTGGTCGACATGGGCACCCTTCTTACGCCTCGAAAGGGGCCTACCGGTCACGAGCTCGTTCAGGTCGTGCGAAACGGAGATGAGTTCGGGGAACTCGCCATCCGAGAGGCGACCTTCGGGAATCCGGGAGCCGGCGCCCGTTCGGTGAACGTGACCAGCCTTCTCGCCATCGAGGAGCTGCTGGACCATGTCTGGACCGGAGACACCTCGGTAAGGGACGGACACCTCCGCGAGCTCGCCGAGACTACGTTTGAAGGAGGGCCCTGGGACACCGGGAAACTGCCTCCGAGTGAGGTGGGACTCTCGTCTATGGCGAGGACGGTGTTCCGCCTGGCGCACATTCATCAGATGCTCGGGGACTTGGAGAACGCGGAGCGACTCTACCTCCGATCGCTGGAGGCCTACCCGACGTCGGAGGCTCACACGTTCCTCGGTTGGACCTATAGCTTTCTCAACCGGCTGGAGGACGCGATGCGGGAATGCCGGCGGGCCATCGACGTAGACCCGACGTTGGGGAACCCCTACAACGACATCGGGGCCTACCTGATCGAACTGGGACGGGCCGATGAGGCCATCGCGTGGCTCAAGAAAGCGACCCAAGCCGAGCGGTATTGCTGCTCCTTCTACGCGCACTGCAACCTGGGGCGCGTGTACATGATGCGGGGAGATCTCGTGGCCGCCCGAGAGGCGTTTGCACGGGCATTAGATGTGAACCCCGAGTATGATCTGGCGCAAAGGCTTCTTGACGAGGTGGAGCGACACCTCTAGGCGAGGGATCAGTGGCGACCGGGTATGGCCCCAATATAGGGCAGTACAAAGCGCGAGCCGCAGTTGTGGCACACCAGAGTCAGGAACGGGCCCGCCTCCCCATCCTGGATGGTTGCGAGCCAATGGGATCGGTCGCAATGGCAAACCACCGTCAGCTCCTCCCCCTGTTCCGCCGTGAGTCGCAGGGTGCCTCCGCGGTAATGTTTCTTCCTGATGCGCATTTCGCCGAGTTCCGTCGCCCTGATTTCCATCGGCAACCAAGGGTAGCGATCCCTCTCAGATGAAACTTCTCCCTAAACGGCGCCGCTGTCCTTCGGTTGCGCGGGAAGGAGGCGCCCCGGAATGGCGTTTCCGGAC
>JAZFPV010000095.1:0-4093 GCA_036444795.1 Thermoplasmata archaeon | reverse complement strand
TGCCGGATACCCTCTTATGAACCTGACACCGTCCCACCAGTAGTTGAGACGAAAGTGAAAGTCAGGATCCTTGTCAGGATTGTAAGATGAGGCCTCCATCATGGGGTAGGATTCTTTGGGCTCCAGTGGAGCCCCTCTCCAGAGTCCCCCATTGATCGAATATCGGGTACCCTCCGAGTCGTCAATAATGGAGAATCGATATTCAGAGCCTGACTGGAAGTACACGAAATCGTATCCGTTCGGCTGCCTCACAATTTCTATTGTCATCGCCCCAAATGTGACCTGAACGCGGGAGTCTCCAGAATTTAGCAGGAGGGGTGTAGGTTCAACCGGACGTGCAGTCCCCACTCCTGATGCGCTTAAGAGAGATCCTAAAAAAAGTGTAACGATCACACCGGTTGCCACCCGCATTGACCAATTGCCACTCGCGGCTTCATTCCTCAATCTAGCCGCCCTCTCCTCTCGCGAGAATGTTACCCCCTTCACACTGATTCCTCCGTGGGTCAGTAGGATATGTTGTATATAATATTTATTGTATCAAATCCTAGCAGTATCAAGCACGGAAATCGGCCCCCGAACGGTTATATAAGAAGGGGCAGCCATCGATTCACCCGTGAAACGGCTCGTTGTCGCCGAGAAGAACATTGCCGCCCGGAAGATTGCGGACTTCCTTTCCGGAGGCGGATTCCGACGGGAAACCCTGGGCAAAGTCCCCACATACCACTTCATGAAGGACGGGGACGAGTGGGCCGTTATGGGCCTCAAGGGCCACATCGTGGGATGGGACTACCCACGACGGCTCCGCTCCTGGTCGCGAATCGATCCCCAGGAGCTCATCCAATCCAAGCCCATCAAAAAGATCACGGAGCGCGGCATCATGAGCGCCCTCCAGGTCCTCGCCTACGGGGTGGACGAGGTCATCGTGGCGACGGACTTCGATCGGGAGGGGGAGCTCATCGGCGTCGAGGCTCTCGAGATCATCCGCGAAGTCAGCCCGGACGTGCCCGTCCGACGAGCGCGCTTCAGTGCCCTGACGGCGCCGGATGTCCTCCAAGCCTTCGAGGAGCCCGAGGAGCTGAATCTTCATCTCGCCCAGTCGGCCGCGACGCGCCAGTTTGTGGATTTGGCGTGGGGTGCGACCCTCACTCGCGTGGTGTCGATCGCAGCGAAGCAGATGTGGAACGATTACCTGAGCATCGGGCGCGTCCAGAGCCCGACCCTCGCCCTCATCGTGGCCCGGGAGGCGGAGGTCAGGTCCTTCGTCCCCGAGAAATTCTGGAAGATTCGAGCGACCTTGGAGAAGACCGATCAGTCGTTTGTGGGCGACCACAAGAAGGGGCGTTTCTGGGATCAAGCCGAGGCAGAGACGGTCATGCAACGTCTCGAAGGGGCCAACGAGGCGGACGTGACCGAATTCAAGGTCGACCGGAGACGGGAGAAGCCCCCTGCGCCGTTCAACACGACCTCTTTCATTGGCCAGGCCAGCCGGATGGGGATGACCGCCTATCGGGCTATGCGGGTCGCCGAGGACCTGTACAACAAGGGCTACATCAGCTACCCACGGACCGACAACACGGTGTATCCGCGCAGCCTCCCTCTCCAGACGATCCTTGGGGACCTCGGATCCTCGAGCTTCGCCGAGGAAGCGAACTGGGTCTCCAGGAACAGGAGACGCACGCCTACGCGGGGGAAGAAGGAGTCCACCGATCACCCGCCCATCCATCCGGTTGCCGCGGCCACACGATCCAAACTACGAAGCGACAACTGGAAGATCTACGAGCTCATCGTCCGCCGCTTCCTCGCGACCCTCTCCCCCGACAGCATTCTGCAGACCAAGAAGGCCACGCTGGAGGTCCGGGGGGAGACGTTCGTGGCGCGAGGTCTGACGAGTGTAGAACCTGGCTGGAGATACCCGTACCCTTACGGTCCGGTGAAGGAGGTCATCTTGCCCGACCTGGTTCAGGGGGACCCGGTCAGGGTCCTCCAAATCGAAATGGCGGAAGGCGAAACGAAACCGCCCGCGCGATACACCCAAGGACGCCTGATTCAGAAGATGGACGACGAAGGCCTGGGAACGAAAGCCACGCGGCACGAGACAATCCAGAAGCTCTACGGTCGGCGCTACATTCAAGGCGAACCCATCCAGCCCACTCCCTCGGGGAAGACTCTCATCACGGCCCTCCAGGACCACGTCCCCTCCATCACCCAGTCGGAGATGACTGCCCTCTTGGAGGAGGAGATGGACCGGGTCGCCCGCGGCGAGAAGACGATGGAGGGGGTGGTCTCGGAGTCCAAGGAGATGCTGTCGGAGGCCGTTCACAACCTCCAGGCACACGGAGAGGAGTTCGGACAGGAGATTCAGGCGGCCCTACGCGAACAGCGCACCCTCGGGACCTGTCTCGAGTGCGGTTCGCAGCTGGTCATCAAACGCTCGCGTTGGGGCAACACCTTCGTCGGCTGCGAAGGCTACCCGAAGTGCAAGGTCACGTTCAATCTCCCGAAGCGGGGGGCGGTGGAGCCTTCCGGGATGGCATGCGAGGTCTGCGGCGTCCCCACGGTCCGGGTCACCAACCGGAGCAAGGTCGAGCAGAAATGCATCAACGAGGAGTGCGAGGTCTTCCTCGCGGAGAATCGCATCGGGATCTGTCCTTCGTGTGGGGGGAACCTTCTGCAACGAAGCGCCCGGGGAGGCAAGCGATTCGTTGGGTGTACCGGATATCCGGATTGCACCGTCACCTACCCCCTGCCTCAGCGCGGCCTCGTGACCCCCTTACCCGAGGCGTGTGAGGTCTGCGGGTCGCCTCGAGTCCGGATCTATGCCGGCCGACCCTGGACAACCTGCATCAACTTCGATTGCCCAACCAACGAGCAGGCCAAGGCACGGGCTCAGGTCGCGAAGGGCTCGTAGCCTGACCCTAGCCCCGACCGATGAGAATCCTTATCAGGTCTACACCGATCTAAGGTCCATGCCGGGCATTAGGGGGCCGTGGACACCAGGCTGGGCCCCAGCCTCCTTGCGGTCGGTCCGCGGGAGCGCGGAAGCCAAGCGATTGGACCGCAAGTCCACGCTCGAGTGGTGGTTGATTCTCATCCTGGGAGCTTTCTTCGGCGTCAGTCTACTCCTGGCGTTCCTCCTCTGAACCGGAGGCGGCAGAAACCTCGAATGGCTCATGGCTCGCGAGAATCCCCCGAAGCTTGGGGCCGGGGATATTGTGGCCCGAGAGGATGAGTATCACCTTCTTGCCTTGCCAACGCTCGCGATACCGGAAGGCGGCGGCGAGGGGGGCCGCGGCGGCTCCCTCCGCCACCAAGTGAGCCTTCCAGAGGTACGTGGCCACCGCCCTGCCCAGTTCCTCGTCGGAGACCAGAACCATGTCGTCGAGGTTCCGCCAGAGGATGTCCATCGTCAAGGCAAAGGGGATCCGAGTTTGGAGCCCCTCGGCGAAGGTGTCGGAGCTGGGCATCTCCACCATCTTGTGTTCCTTCCACGACCGGTAGAAGGCGGGAGCCTTCTCCGACTGGACCCCGATGACCTCCGCATCGGGCCGAAGGGCCCGGATGACCGTGCTTAACCCGGAGGCACCGCTGCCACCACCGACGGGGACCAGGAAGACCTCGGCGTCGGGATCCTGACGCGTGGCCTCAAGGGCGGCGGTGCCTACCCCGGCAATCAGAATGGGCTCGTTGGCGGAGTGGATGTATCGATAGCCCTTCGCCTCCGCCTCCGCCTCCACCCACTCCCGGGCCTCATCGAAGTCCTTGCCATGGAGGACCACCTCGGCACCGAGCGCCTCCATGGCCGCCACCTTGACCGGGTTCGCCTCCGAGGGAACCCCGATGATGACATTGGCCCCGAATTGGCGGCCCGCGTAGGCGATGGATTGACCGTGATTGCCGGTGGATGAGGCGATGAGGCCGGCGCTCCTCTCCTCCGGGGAGAGGTGGAAGACGAGATTGATTCCTCCTCGGATCTTGAAGGAGCCCGTGGGAAGAAGGCTCTCCAGCTTGATGCGAACGTCGAATCCCAGGAGTCGGGAGAGGGCAGGCGACGGCACGAGGGGGCTTGGGTCCAGGTAGGGACGGATGGTCTGTT
>JAZFPV010000094.1:0-6246 GCA_036444795.1 Thermoplasmata archaeon | reverse complement strand
GGGTCATGCGGAGGCTGCATGGCCACACGTTGCACCCCGAGGAGCTCCAGATCATGTACGGAGTCGAGGGCGACGCCCGACTCCTCGAGCGTTCTCTACCCCACCTGCGCGGCTACCGCGGGGCCCGGCCAGTCCGCATCGGGAACGCGGCCCACGACCAGCACCAGCTTGACATGTGCGGCTCGCTCATCGACGCCCTTTACCTCAGCTACCGCACGGACGAGGACATGAACGACCACGTCTGGCGAACCGTAGCCGAGCTCGCCCAGTTCGTAGCCGACAACTGGGAGGCACCCGATTACGGGATCTGGGAGCTCCGAGGAGAGAAGCGACGGTACGTCTACTCCCAGGTCATGGCGTGGGTGGCCCTCGATCGAGCGGCCCGGGTCGGGCGTCGATGGGGGAACCCGCAACGCGCCGCCCGTTGGGAGAGGATCGCGGAAGAGATCCGCACGCACGTTCTCGAAGCCGGCTTCGATGAGAAACTCAACTCCTTCGTGCAGTACGAAGGGGCCAAGGAAGTCGACGGGAGCCTGCTCCTCATGCCGATCGTCTTTTTCATCGAAGAGCACGACCCGCGATGGCAAGGGACCCTGGAGCGCATCCGGAGTCAGCTTGCCGAAGGAGCACACATCTGGCGTTTCAGGGAGGAGGGTCCGCGGGAGGGGAGCTTCCTCATGCTGAGCTTCTGGCTTGCTGACGTTCTCATCCATGGCGGCCACCTGAAGGCAGGGAGGGAGACCCTGGAGCAGGTCATGGCCTACGCCAATCACGTCGGGCTGTTCGCCGAGATGTGGGACCCCGAGGCAGAGGAGTTCCTGGGGAACTTTCCCCAGGCCCTCACGCACATGGCCCTCGTCAACGCCGCCGTCAATCTATGGGAGGCCGAAACCGGAACCGCCTCTTGAGCCCCGGAAGACATCCTTTATACTGCCGGGAAGCTTCGGCCGGCCTGCGGGGGTAGCCAAGCCCGGTTAAAGGCGCAGGACTTAAGATCTCAGGTCCCGAAGAGTTCCGATGAGACATCCTGTCTCGTAGGAGTTCGTGGGTTCAAAAGGCCCCCCAGGGGGCCGGAAAGTCCCACCCCCCGCATCACTCTGCCGCGGTCTGCACGATCTCGGCCTTCCCGCCGGAGGCCTTGCAACGCGCCTCCAGGTCCCCCGAACGAAGACCGAAGGTCAGGTCGCGCGCCAGGGCGTCAATCTCGTCGCGGATCTTGCGATAATGATCGACCTCCAGTCCTTTGTTGAGCACGTTTTCCACCTGCCACTTGATGTGGATGCCGCGAAAGTGCTTCCGGCGGTCGTCGTCGATCTCCGTGTCGATCGTGATGAGATAGTCCACTTCCATCATGTGCTCGGCCAGCAGGTATCTTGGATGCTCCCAATCGACCTGCAGGCCCACCTCTTCCAGGACCGCCGTCGCTTGGGGACGGACAAACCCGGCCGGGACGAGGCCGGCGCTGAAAAAGTCCATCGACTCGTCGGCGTGGATCAGGGCAAAGGCCTCGGCCATGGGGCCTCGGGCGGCATCGTAGGGGGAGACGAAGAGACCGCGGACCATCTGACGTAGGCCGCTACGAAGGGGGCCGCTTTTAGGCTTTTCGACCGCCCCGAGGACGGAAGCGAAACCCTTCGAAAACCGTCCCTTCCGCTTCCCGCAGAGGAGCCCACTCCGGAACGACGCGCGTCCCGATGTCGACGGACTCCGTGAGCTGCCCAAGGGCCCGGACGCCTCCCTCGAACTCGACGATCGCCATCGGGACGGGGGCTGACAGCCCGGGGGGTGGGACACGTAGAACGGTGTGCGTCACGACGACTCCCTCCTCGAGCTCGGTCGCCACGAAGTGGGTGCCACCGCAGGCTGCACAGCGGGCATGGGAGGGATAGGCAAGGCGGCCGCAAGCCGCGCACTTGGCGACCTTCAGGCGGGCCCCTCCAGGACACTCACGATGGAGTCATTCCCGAATCCGGCGACGTTACAGGTGAGGCCGATCCGGGCCTCCACCTGACGGTCCCCGGCCCTGCCCTGAAGTTGGGCGCACACCTCCGCGATCTGGGCCACCCCGGTGGCGCCCAAAGGATGGCCTTTCGCCTTCAACCCCCCGCTGGTGTTGACGGGCTTGGAACCCGTGAGGCTCGTGACGCCGTCCTGAGCGGCCTTCCATCCTTCCCCCCGCGGGAAGAAGCCCAGCTCCTCGGTCTGCACCACCTCCAGGATCGTGGCCATGTCGTGAACCTCGGCCACGTCCATGGAGTCGGGTCCGAGGCCGGCCATCGCGTAGGCCCCGGCTGCGGCGAGACGCACAGCCTTCATCGCGGTGAGATCCTCGCGCTCGTGGACGATTTGGGTGTCGGAAGCGCCCCCCACCCCCCGAACGCGAACGGATTCCTCGCTCCTCCCTTCCGGCTCGTTCGCCGTGGACAGGATGAGGGCCGCGGCCCCGTCTGTGATCGGGCAGAAGTCGAGAAGGCGTAGGGGATCGGCGATCAACGGGGAGTCCATCACGCGCTCCAAGGTCACCTCGCTCTGGAACTGCGCGTTCGGATTGCGGGCGCCGTTGTAGTGGTTCTTCACTGCGACAGCCGCCAGCGCCTCTCGCGGCGCGCCGTACCGATCCAGGTAGGCGGTGGCCATCAAACCCGCGAACCCGGGCAGCGTGATGCCCTGGGCGTGCTCCACCGGGTGGGTCAAGCTCGCGATGATCTCCGTCGCGCGCGCCGTATCGACGGAGGTCATCCGTTCCCCGCCGGCCACGAGCACTCGGTCATATAGCCCCGAGGCGACCCCTGACCATCCCCAGAGGAAGGCCGCCCCCCCACTGCCGCTCGTGTTCTCGACCTTCGACGGAAAGGCAGGCTCCAACCCCAGCTCGGACACGAGCGCGTTCCCGATGCCGGACTTGCCCTCGAACTCGCCGCTACTCATGTTGCCCACGAAGACGGCGTCGACGGACTCCGTTCCGCTCTCATCCAAGGCGCGGAGGGAGGCCGACGCTAGCAGGTCCACCACGGACGCATCGTGCCGGCCGAACGGGGTGAGGCCGTAGGACAGCACCGCCACATCGCGCATGGCAAGGGTAAGGAAAACGCCCTTTAGCCTTTGGCGTGCCTAGGACGGAATCTTCTGGGTGGCCTTCTGGGCTCGTTTTTCGCTAGGAGGCCGATGCGACATTCGTCCCTCCCCGCGCCAACATGGGGGGCGCGAGGATTGAAAGAGGTGTCCCAGAGGCGGGGCGATGACCGCGGGCAAACGGCTAAAAAGGGGAGGGCCTCATGGCCCTCCGCCGCAAGGAATGGGATGTGCAGGGTGAAGTCCGACAAGAGGACGATCATGCCCATCGTGTGCTCGGTCGTGCTCATCGGTGAGCGAGGCCAGGAAGAGGTGACGGCGAAGGTCGACACGGGCGCGAGCCGAACGAGCGTCGACACGGACCTCGCGGGGCGCGTCGGGCTGGGTCCGGTGGGGGACACCGTCAGGGTTCGGGCCGCGTCCAGCGCCCAAGCCGAGGTCCGGCCCCTGGTCGAAGCCCGCCTCCAGCTCGTGGGGAAGGAGTTCGTGCTACCCGTTAGCCTCGCGGATCGGGGGGACATGAACTACCCCGTCATCCTCGGGATGGACATCCTGTCGGAAGGGAACTTCCTCATTGACATCCCCAACCGTACCCTAAACGCGGCGTGACCTCCGACCGTTCCCCGAAACGGCTTTAAGGCGCCACCCTTCTTCCTGCATAGGCCCATGATTAAGCCCTTGGAAATGCTGAATCAGAGCCTGAAGAGCGCGGTGCTCGTCGAGCTCAAGGCCGGTCGTGCCTTCCGGGGGACTTTGGAGGGGTACGACCCGCATATGAATCTGGTCCTGCGCGACGCGGAGGAGCTCGTGGACCGAAAGAGCGTTCGCAAGGTCGACCTGACCGTGGTCCGCGGCGACAACGTCGTCTACGTCTCTCCCTGAGGTGCGCGATGTCCAAAGGCACTCCCTCCATGGGGAAGCGGTCCGCGGGCAAGAGCCACATCGTGTGCCGACGGTGCGGCCGCCACTCCTACAGCCTCTCACGCCACCGTTGCGCCTCCTGCGGGTACCTCGGGACCGCAAAGCGACGGAGCTACAACTGGGCCAAGGTGCGGTAATGGACGACCTGGACGACCATCCCCGCCACCACTGTGGCATCGTGGGGGCCATCGCGAAAGGCGACGACGTCGCCCCCGACCTCTTCTACGGGCTCCGGGTCCTCCAGCACCGGGGCCAGGAGTCCGCCGGTTTGGCCGTCCACAACGGCCAGATCCAGGCGAAGAAAGGCATGGGCCTCGTCCACGAGGTCTTCGACGGAGAGGACATCGACCGGTTGAAGGGGCGGGTCGGAATCGGCCACGTCCGCTACTCGACGCAGGGCGCCTCTGCTCTGGAGAACGCACAGCCCATCGTGGCCAGCTCCATTGCGGGGGACATTGCCCTGGCCCACAACGGAGAGGTCGTGAACGCCCCCGAGCTGCGACGAGAGCTTCAAAGGAAGGGCTGGGCCTTCATCACGGGCACGGACTCGGAGGTCATCGTGCGTCTTCTGGCCAATGAGATCATCCAGACACGCGACGTGAACCAGGCCCTCCGGGAGTTTACGAGCAAGCTCGTTGGGTCGTATTCCCTGGTCCTCCTCGTGGGCGAGCGCCTCTTCGCCATCCGAGACCCCATGGCGGTGCGTCCCCTCTGCTACGGGCGGAAGGATAGCGAGCACATCGTCGCCAGCGAAAGCGTGGTCTTTGACACCCTGGGGGCGAAATTCATCCGCGACCTCCGGCCGGGGGAGATCATGGAGTTGACCACCGAGGGGGTCCACTCCACCCGCCTCCCCCATCCCACGAACACGGCCCACTGCATGTTCGAGTGGGTCTACTTTTCCCGACCCGACAGCGTTCTCGACGGACGCCTCGTGTACGACGTGCGGGTGAGGATCGGCCGAGAGTTGGCGGCCGACCACCCTGTGGAGGCAGACATGGTCGTGCCGATTCCCGACTCCGGTCGTGCCCATGCCTGGGGCTATGCGGAGGCCGCGGGGCTCCCGCTGGTGGAAGGCCTCATCAAGAACCGCTACATCGAGCGCACCTTCATTCTCCCGAATCAGTCCGATCGCGACATAGGGGTCCACCTGAAGCTCAACGCCGTTCGGTCGCTGCTTCAAGGCAAACGGGTCATCCTGGTGGATGATAGCATCGTTCGGGGAACCACCATGAAGAAGATCGTCGGCCTGGTGCGGGAGGCCGGGGCCCGCGAGGTCCACGTGCGCATCGGCTGTCCGCCGATCCGGGCGCCCTGCTACCTGGGCATCGACATGAAGGCCCGGCACCAGTTCGCCGCCAACGAGCGTACGGTGGAGGAGATCCGCGAGCGTCTCGGCCCCGACTCTCTCGGGTATCTTTCGATGCCCGGACTGGTCCGCGCGATCGAGATGGGGCAGCCGGACCTCTGCACGGGATGCCTGACGGGAGAATACCCAGTCCAAGTGCCCGGCGAACGGATACGACCGCAGCGGCGGTTGGACCTCTTCCTCTCCTCCTAGCCGACGTGATTCAACCCCCTGGAGGAAGTCACCGACCGCGCGTCGGTAAGCTTATTGGGCCCCCATCCCTCGTTCGTGGGATGCCGGGGATAGATGAGATCTTCGCCGAGACACTTTTCGTCGGTGCCACACGCGGGATGAAGCGGGACGAGGATCGGCTGTGGATGATCGCTGAACACCTCGACAGTGACGAGGAGGCGTTGGCCTTCCTCTCGTTGAAGACCAGCAACCTGCTGTTGACCCCCCGGCGCGTGTTGGAGCTGAAACCCCACCTCGACGTCGTCGGAATGTGGAACGTCCTTCGCTTCGAGGGTTACGAAGTGACCGCCGAGGTAGGACTGAATCAAATTCAGAACGTGGAGGTGGAGGAGGCGGCCCGCGGCGGGGGAAAGCTTCGCCTCGTTGCCGACGGGGAAGAACAGACCTGGTTGGTGCCCCCGAGTTCATCGGAAGACCCCACCGGAAACGCCCAGACCTTCGCCAACCGCCTCCGCGAGGCACTCTGATCGGGACTGCCTTCCTCCCGAGCTGACCTCGGCGGAAGGTTAAAGCCGGCGGGAACATGGCCGGGAGGGGATGGAAGAGCGCGTCGTGGTCTTCGACCTCGAGAACGCCCCGCCTAAGCAACGCGTGAATCACGCCCACATCCGCGGGGACCTCATTGCACTACACTCGCATCCATTGGAGAAGGA
>JAZFPV010000093.1:0-3032 GCA_036444795.1 Thermoplasmata archaeon | reverse complement strand
ACCAGGCTCCTCCGGCGGGGGCGAGAGGGGCCCCCGGCGCCCTGGGGCTTGGTGGCAGGCGTTCGTTTCCCCTTCCCATCCCTTCGAGCCCCGGCGGGGGGTGAGATGTACAGAGAATCGGGTCGGTCGCGGGCGATGCGGAAGATGTCCAAGTGGGGCAGTTCCCGGCATACCCGCTCCAGGTCGCCCCGAAGTTGCTTCAAAATGCGGCGAAGGCCCTTCCGCTCCCGTTGGGTGTCCTGCACCTGGATCACGTGACCCAGCTCTCCTTCCAGTCCTTGGAGCGCGTCGACGAATGCGTGGTAGCGCTCGTCTTGGAAGAACTCGGAACGGGTGGGTCCCGACAGGGTGGCCGCGTCGAACCGGATCCATCCTTGTATGCGCCGGAGGTTCCAGGGGGGGCCTCGGAATTCGTCCAGGGCCGTGAGGTTCGGGTAGACCCGGGTCGCCCCCGACCCCCGTTCCTTGGACCGGAGGACCGGAACGGTCGCCTTGGGGTCTTCTTTCTCCAGGACGTACAGCTCCAGCTGGATGGGTCCATAGGGCGTATCGACAGAGGTCGTAGGGAACAGAGCTCCCTCAAACGCGCGGGCCTTGGGGACGACATCGAAGGATCTGCGGCCATCCAAGACCCGGATTGTGAGGCCCTTTTCTACGAGCCGATCCCACATCTCGTCCTCGATGGCCTTCTTGACCTTCGCGGCCGTCCAAAGGCGTGGATTCAGCAGCTTCCGAATGACGATCGTGGTGCCGGCTTCCCGTCGCGGCACCTTCGCCGGAGCGATTTTCGCCGTGAGGGTTTCCCCGTCGATGGTCATGACCGTCGTGGGGGACTTGCCCTTCCGCGGGAGACGATACTCACGCACTCGGTGCGGATAGCCTGCATAATCCGTGGTGCTCTCGATGACGATCTCCTGGCCAATGGTTCGGAAACCAAAGAGTCCGACCGCAAATTCCCCTTGAGCCCCCTGGTAGTCGGCGAGCCGTCCCTTGAATGACTTCGCCACGCGCGTGGCGACGCCCTCGAAGTCCGGGAGACCGCGTTCGTCCGGGATGAAGCCGCGGCCCCGATCGCGGATGGCGATGTAGGAGCCCGCTCCTCGCTTGACGATGCGAACCTCGATCGGGCCCCGAATGGGGTACCCCTCCGGGTACTCGTCGATCGCGTTCTCCACCTGCTCCATCAGGGCCTTCCATGGGCCCTGGGTATCGGCCAGGAACTTGATTGCGGCGACACGATCGCCGATGTCAGCTTGGACCTCTATCTCGGAGACCAAGGGAGGATGTTTCTTTCTGCGGAAGAGAGACAGAAGGCGGCGCAAGGCCTGCCGAATCCCGGAGACCTTCTCCAGATCCACACTCGGGCCCTGGCTCATGGAATCCCTCCCAAGTTGGGGACGAGGTTGGCGAGGAACCAGCTCGCTATGAGAGACCCACACTCCACGGCCGACTTCTGGCCCATTACGAGGCTTATACCTGGTGCCCCTGCTATCAAAACTGATTCTAGGACTCCGGCGGCGTCTCCGGCGGTACTTCTTTCGCTTCTCCTTCCGCCTCCTCTTCGGCCTCCGGGACCTCCAAAGGCGTGTAGAAGCTAAATTTCACGCCGCAGCGGGGACAATAGTACACTCCGTACTGGTAGTGTTTCCCCCGGTATTCCCGCGGCTCGCTGAAGACATGGTCGTTTTCGGTGCCCTTGCAGATCGGGCAGTTGACCATGGGAAGGAGACCGAGCCCGTCTAATTAAGCCCTTCCGAACTCCTGGCGCCGAACCCAGGGAGCCGTCGCTATCCAATCCTTAAGAGCCGCGTTGGCCTGATTGACTCCAGGGAGGTCTGTTTGGAGGCGAGGAAACCAGCCTGGTTGTGGGCTCTCGTTCTTTCCTCCATCGCCGCTGCCTTCTTCGTTCTCCTTCATCTGATCGACGATTTCTCCCGGGAGGGCGCAGGGATCTCTACTCAGGTCGCCATCGCCGCGACGTCCGGACTCCTCGCCGTCACGTGGTTGCTCGCGATCAGCCTGAGTATACGACAAGAACCGGTTGGATATGGTGTGGTTCTGGTCCTGGGGTTCCTGGGGGCGTACCTCGCACTCGATCATGCAGTGGGATTGAGTCCCTCCGTGGCTGCGATCGCCCAGACAAGTGGCGTATTCTTTGCGTGGGTCATCGTGGGAGTGGGAACCGTTTCCGTCCTCGCAGCCTTGCTCGCCGGTTACGGTCTGGTTCGAGATCGGTCGAGCAGGGGTCCGGATGCTTTGATAAACTCGGCGGTTCCGACGGCGAAGGAGCGGTAACCCGCCTCGCCTCCCAGCGTGCCGCCGGCAGAATCTTCCGAGCCTCCCGGACCTCTCCAACGGCAGGAAGGTGCCATAGTCTAGGAGATTCTTGTTTCGGTCGAACCACGAACTCAAGACGTCGGTGGAAATGATTCGAGGAAGACCGAGGGACGGCGTTCCCCACCTAGCACATTAGTTGACTTATAAGCCGGACGACATCCGCTCTCCGGGGGCATCGTTTGGAGATGGGTGAGAAACCTCGGTGGGTTCGGGGCCTGGCTGGGAGCTCTCTTGTGGCTGCCTTCTTCGTCCTTCTCCACTTGACAGACGACTTCGCGCGGGACGCGTTTGTCGGTCTCAGTGAGGTGGTGGCGACGGCGAGCCTCTTCGCCATCGTCCTCTGGTTGTTTGGGATAGTCCTTAGCGCCAGGCAGTCCCGTGTCGGCTACGCTCTCCTCCTGATCTTCTCGCTCTTCGGCACGATCATCGCGCTCCTCCATACGACCGGGATTCAGCCATCGATTGCGGACATCGCGCAGACGAGTGGCGTCTTCTTTGCCTGGGTCGTTCTCGCCACCGGAATTGTATCCATCGTGGCCCTGATCCTCTCAGCACGCGCCCTGATGGGAGGCGGCACACAGGCTGAGAGCATGTAGAGGGCCCGCTGCCCCCAGCTTCCCGGGAACCTTAATTACGCGCCCGAGGGTTCGAGGGCCGCGCGGCGGTAGCCAAGCCAGGTCAACGGCGCTAGGTTC
>JAZFPV010000092.1:0-3910 GCA_036444795.1 Thermoplasmata archaeon | reverse complement strand
CCTCGGTCCCCTTTATGGCCATCGCCGTCCCCACCTCCACCATGTTCCAGGGGACCGGTCGCGGCAGCAGCGCGCTCCTCGTGACCCTCTTTCGGACCTTGATCTTGATGCCGCCCCTCGCCTACCTATTCGCGGTGTCCTCTGGCCTCGGGCTGACGGGAGTCTGGTGGGGCATCCTGGCCGCGACCACGATCGGAGCGATGGTGGCCTTGATCTGGGGTCGATTGTACGTCAACGCGCTCGTCGCCGCCGGGGTAGCCCGGCCCGAGGAGGGCCCCGCGGAGGCCTCGTGAGGCCCGAGGGAAAATCCTTTTACTGCTCCCCGCGTGAAATCACGGGATTCCCATGGATCCGAGAGCCATCTGGTCCGGGGCCATCCAGTTCGGCCTCGTGAACATCCCCGTCAAGCTGTTCGCCGCGACCATGCGGAAGAACGTGTCCTTCCGCAGCCTCCACCCGAAGTGTGGCAAGCCCCTCAAGCGGCCCTACTATTGCCCCACCGACGAGGAGCAAGTCGCCTTCAAGGAGGTCGTGAAGGGGTACGCGTACACGAAGGACAAGTACGTCGTGCTGACCGACGAGGACTTCGAGAAGGTGCCTCTGAAGAGCAGCAAGGCCCTGGAGGTCCTCGGATTCGTGGAGCGGGAGGAGGTGGACCCCCTTCTCCAGGACTCCAGCTACTACCTGGGGCCCACCGAACTCAGCGCGAAGCCCTTCGAGCTCTTCCGGCAGGCCCTGGACCTCACCAACCGCGTAGCCCTGGCCCAGGCGGCCATCTGGAAGAAGGAGCAGGTCGTTTCCCTGCGGCCGAGGGGAGAGGACTTGGTTCTCACCACCCTGTTCTACGAGGACGAAGTCCGGCCCGCGCCTCGGCTGCCGTTGGAGGAGCCCGTGAAGGTCTCTAAGGCGGAGCTGAACCTCGCCTTGGATCTGATCAAGGCCCAGACCATCCCGTATGACATGAGCCAGTACACCGACCATTACCGGGATGCCCTCCTGGAGGTCATCAAGGCGAAGGTGGAAGGGCGGGAAATCGAGGCGCCGAAGGTGGAGGTGCTGGAGACGCCCGGGGATCTCATGGCGGCCCTGAAGGCCAGCCTCCAGGCCGTCGAGAAGACCACGTGACATGCCTCTTCCTCGCGGCCCCATCCAACCGATGCTCGCGCACTCCCGGGACGATCCCTTCGACTCCGAGGAGTACTCTTTCGAGGTCAAATGGGATGGGACTCGAAACCTCGCATGGGCGGGGGAGGGCGACCGCCGCTTCCAGAACCGCCGCCTGCGAAGCATCGCGTACCGGTATCCGGAGATCGAGCCCGAGGTGAAGGGCGCGGCCATCCTGGACGGCGAGGTCGTCGTCATGGATGCCGGGAAGCCCTCCTTCGCACGGCTTCAACAGCGGGAGCACGTGTCGGAGGAGTTTCGGGCGGGGCTCCTCGCTGAACAGCTTCCAGCCACCTACGTGGTGTTCGACATCCTCCATTGGAAGGATCGCAGCCTCCTCAAGTTGCCCCTGGAGGAACGACGCGCCATCCTCGAGGAGGTCGTCGAGCCCAACGAACACGTGTACCTCAGCGAGCCCATCCGGAGCACCGGCGTGGCCCTCTTCGAAGTGGCCAAGGAGCGGGGTCTCGAGGGGATTATGGCGAAGAAGCTAGGGTCCCCGTACGAGCCTGGGAAGCGAGTGGACTATTGGTTGAAAATCAAGACCTACGTCTCCCAGGACTGCGTCGTCGCCGGTCTGACCCTCGGCACCGGATGGCGGGAACCGTACTTCGGGGCCCTCTTCCTCGGTGCATACCAGGGGAACGAGCTCCGTTTCATCGGCCGCGTAGGAACGGGCTTCGATCAGGCGAAGTTGGAGGAAATCCAGGCGCTGGCCCGTCCCTTTGCCGGACCCAATCCCTTCCCCGAGGAGCCGAAGGGGGAGCCGGTGAAGTACTGGATGCGACCGGCCTTGGTCGCGGAAGTCAAGTATCTGGAGTTCACCTCGGAGGGGAAGCTGCGGGCCCCCGTATTCCTCCGGTTGCGTCCGGACCTGAAGCCGGCCGACTGCGTCCTCCCCGATCGGTACCCGCGGAACTCGTAAGTAGGCGCGCCGGGTTGGCTCGCCCGGAGGGAGGCGATGCGGGTCGAGGACGTGCAACGCATTTGTGTCCTGGGGGCGGGGACCATGGGGGCGGGGATCGCCCAGACGTGCAGCGTAGCCGGGTTCTCCGTCGCCATGCGGGATCTCACCGAGGAGTTCGTAGAGGGCGGCTTTCACCGGATGCGGGCCCCCCTCGAGAAGCGGGTCGCCCGCGGGAAGATGACCCAGGACGAGGTGGAGGCCATCCTCGGACGTATCGAGGGGTTCACCTCCCTAGAGGAGGCCCTCAAGCAGGCCGACGTCGTCCTCGAGGCCGTCTTCGAGGACATGGGGGTCAAGAAGGAATTGTACGCGGACGTGGACCGGCTCAGCCCTAAGGAGGCGGTCTTCGCCTCCAACACCTCTTCCTTGAGTATCACGGAGATGGCCGCCGTGACGGACCGCCCGGATCGCTTTGTGGGGATGCACTTCTTCAATCCCGCCCCTGTCATGAAGCTCGTCGAGGTGATCCGGGGGTCGGAGACCTCCGATGAGACCGTCGAGTTCGCCATGCAGCTCTCGCGCAAGCTGGGGAAGGAACCGGTGGAGGTGAAGGAGTCCGCCGGCTTCGTCGTCAACCGCCTCCTCGTGCCGATGATGAACGAGGCCTTCAATCTCCTCCTAGAAAGCGTGGCGTCGCCCGAGGACATCGACAAGGCCATGAAGCTGGGGACGAACATGCCCATGGGCCCGTTCGAACTGGCGGACTTCACCGGTCTGGACGTGGGCCTCGCCGTCATGGAGGTCCTCCAACGGGAGTCGGGGGACCCGAAGTTCCGCCCCAGCCCCCTCCTTCGCCAGCTGGTCCGGGCGGGACGCCTCGGCCGCAAGACGGGGCGCGGGGTCTACGACTACGGGGGCGGGTAGGACGGCCCCCTCCCTCGTCCACCTGGAGGAAGACGAGGGCCTCGCCATTGTGACCCTGGACCGCCCCGATGCGCTGAACGCGCTCAACACGGAGATGCTCCAGGAACTACGGGACGTTCTTCGTGAGGTCGCCCGTCGCGAGGAGGTGCAGGTGGTGATTCTCACGGGAGCGGGGGATCGAGCCTTCGCCGCGGGGGGCGACATCCGCGAAATGGCCGACCAACGACCCTTGGAGATTCGTAGGTATGCGGCCCTCGGGCATGAGGTCGCCCGTCTCTTGGAGCGCATGGGGAAACCGGTCATCGCCGCGCTCAACGGATTCGCCCTGGGGGGCGGGAGCGAACTGGCGCTGGCCTGCGACATCCGGATTGCCTCCGAAGACGCGCAGATTGGGCAACCGGAGGTGAAGCTGGGCATTCCGCCGGGGTTCGGTGGCAGCCAGCGCCTCACCCGCCTCGTCGGGCGGGGGCGGGCCTCCGAGATCATCTTCCTCGGCGAGCCGGTCGCGGCCGTGCAGGCGGCGAAGATGGGCCTCGTGAATCGGGTGGTCCCCGCCGATCGACTCCTCGAGGAGGCGAAGGCATGGGCTCGTCGGATGCAGGAGCGGGGCCCGCTGGCTCTTCGACTGGCCAAGGCGGCGATTCATCAGACCCAGGAGACCGGGCTCTCGGCTGGGTTGAACTATGAGAGAGAGCTCTTCAGCCTGGCCTTCGCCACCGACGACCAGGACGAAGGCATGGACGCCTTCCTCGCGAAACGGAAGCCCGAGTTCGGGGGGAGCTGATCAGGCGCTGGACTCAAACTCTTCTTGGAGGTCGATGATGACCTGCTCGAGGACCTCCTCGAAGGTCGAACTCCGGTACTCTCGGACCCCTCCGAGCTCGCTCTGCACGCGGGCGATGTAGGTGCTGGAAC
>JAZFPV010000091.1:0-6745 GCA_036444795.1 Thermoplasmata archaeon | reverse complement strand
ACCTTCAACGGTTCAGTTGGTTTCAGGCCTTCCGGGGGTTGGCACAGGAGGTGCCAGGCCTCGTTGTCACGGCCTTCCCGCCGCGGCTCCTCTCCGCAACCTACGCCCTGCGAAAGACCCCGTTCCTGTGGCTCTCTTCACAAAAGGGCGAGCTCTGCCTGAAGCCGAGTCACCTCGAGGTGGACGTGCTCCAGACCCTGCTCCGTTTCATGCGCGACAACCGGCACGCCGCCATCCTAATGGACGACCTGGAGTACCTGGCCCAGGTCAACGGGTTTCCCGCGGTCTTGCGGACGCTTTCCCGGACTGCTTCGACCGCCAGCAAGTACGAGTGCACCCTCCTGGCGAACCTGAACCCCTCCTCCATGGACGGGCCCCAGGTCTCCACCTTGCAAGGCCTCTTCGACGAGGTCCAGGTGGGGGAGGAAGGAGGCAACGGCGCCAGCCCGTCATGGAACGCGCCAGGAGCCCTCTTGTGGGAAGGCAGCCGAGACGAGTGCCTCAGGCGGCTCGCCCAGAACGGATCGGCCCGGAAGACCGTTGTCTCGACCCTCTACCCGGGGAAGCTTCGCTCGACGTACGGGCTGGAGAATGCCGACTTCCTCTGGCTCGCGCCCGCGCAGCACGAGGAGTTCCCCACCTACGATCCTGCCCGGTTGACCCTGGAGGTCCTCCGCGATGTTTCGCGGTCTCTGAGCGAGGATTCCCTCGTCTACATCGGCGAACTGGAGGTCCTCATCGGAGAAGCGGGCTTCTTGGAGGTCCTTGAGTACGCGAAGCAGGTGGTGGACGCCGCCGTGAGCCGGGGCGCCCTTGTGGTGGCGAGTGTCGAGCAAGGGGCTCTGTCGCCCCGCCTCTTATCTACCCTAGAAAAGCGATTTGCCGCGACGGTGGCTTAGTCACTCCTGCTCCCGCAGGATCTCCCACAGCTTCTCCTGGAAGTCGTACTCAGACTCCACGAGCCGCCGCATGAAGTTGATCACCTGGCCGTGCGGATCCAGGCCGTTCCGGTCGCAGAAGTCACGGTAGAGACGCAACAGCTCCGCGTCCATCCGGATGTTGAACTGGGACTTCTCCCCTTTCCCGTGGCCGGCCATCCAGGCCTTCCCTCGGCGTGCGTATTTGGGCGTCATTATATCTACCTTTGCTACCCCTGTTCGTCGACTCAGTACCTGCTACTCATAGATACTATTGCTATAATATATAGGAGATGTTAAATACATCCCTCGGATTACCGAGGTTGATAATCAGGGCTGGTAACACCTGATTGGGGGGGAACGATGGCCACGGAACGGGTCGACCTCGAATTTCGGGAACGACTACGAAGGTCCTTTGCTCCTTCTCCCCCCACCGTATCGTACGACGCCTACGACCTCGTCGAGAGCTTTCCGGTCTCGGAGGAGCTCGTCGGCCGGTTTCACGAAATCTGGGGTCGGATCGAGGAACACCTCGATGTGAGCCTGACGTCGGACGAGGCCCTGACGCACTTCCCTTCCTTGCTCGTCTACGACATCCCCGACGGGACGCGCTCCACTCTCACCGTCCGCCCCGACGTGGACGTGGGCATGGACGCCGGCCTCTACTGCCTCGCCCTGATCCACACCCTCAAGGGGCTGGGCGGGCGCCGGGCCGCCGTGATGGGCCATACGGCATACAACCGAGACCGGGGGGAGGAGGGCCTGGATCGGATCTTCGCGGTCATCGCCAAGGCCACGCGCATCGCCGCGCGGTACGCCGCCGCCCACCACGTCAACGTCCGATGGGTCGGGATGAGGCCGGAGTACGAACTCGCCAACGCCCTGCGCGAGAGCTTCCCCCTGCAGGAGAAACCCTCCTTCGAGGTCTTCCTGCTGATCGACTACGTGGAGGAGATCATGGACCAGGAGGGCCTGAGAGACCAGCTGGCGGATCTCCCCGATGTCGATGTCTGCATCCGTCACACGAAGCTCAACCTCTCGGGGGGAGGCTGGATTCCGGGCAAGATGCTGCAATCGGCCTTCCTTTACTCCCAGAACGGTACGGTCTTCAGCAACTGGTCCTTCGACGAGCTCGTGGCCCAGGCCGCCATCGCCCTCCTTGCCAAGCTCTTCAACACGGGGGAGGGCCTGGTCAAGATGTACGGCGACCTGGACGAGGTCAAGGCCCGATACCAGCTCCGAGAGCTCCGGCTCTTCAACAAGCAGGTTCTCCTCCGGAGCCAGCCGAAGAAGCTCTTTGTCTTTGGCTCGCCCGTGGGCTTGTACCAAGTCTACTACTGAGCGTCCGCGACGATCAGGCGAAGACGGCCTTGCCGGCGAAGAGGTCTTCCAAGGTCGCCTCCACGTCTTCCAATTCCTGGAGGAGTCCGGTCCAGTCGGGCAGAACAGGCTCGTTCGTCCGTTCGAACCGTTCCACGGCCTCCTTCATGGTGATCCATAGGGTATCCGTGTCCTCCCCCTCAATGATGGTGGCAAGGTAGCTGTGGCGTCCTCGCTCGACGAGGATCTTCACGTCGCCGTGTTCGATGCGTCGGAGCGACTTCCCCAATAGGCTGGGAAAGGAGGTCCGCATGAAGGTCTGGATGGCGTCAAGGGTGGCCCCGAAGATGTCGTCGTCAACGGTCTCCTCGGGATAGTTCGTACGGGAGGCGATCAGGGTCCCGTTCTCGTAGATTAGGTAGACCCCCAATACGTTGTAGCGGGTGCTCTTCCACTTCCGCATGACGCCGGAGATCCGATCCCGTGTCACAGGAACCAGGACGTACAGGCTGACGAGGCCCGGGAGGATGAGGGTCGTGGAGAACATCGGCATCAGGTCGAGACCCCCGGCGAGGTAGACCGCGTTTGTCCCGAACCCCAGGACAAGGGCGGCGATGTAGGAGTTGAGAATGCCGAACATCCCCCGGCCCAGGAATTGGCTGTTCCGCCGTACGACGAGGTAGGTTCGGTAGGTGTACCAAATGCCCGCGGAAGCAAAGGTGAGGACGTAGGCGAGCCAGAGGAGGAACAGCTCGGGCTGCAGGATGGCGGTCCAGCCCCACGGGAGGCCGCCCGCCACGCCTTCGACCAGGCCGCCCCAGACCAGTCCCAGGGCGCCCAGGAACGGGAGGGCCAGAAGGGCGTCAATCCGGTGGGGACGCGTCAGGAAGAGCTTGGTGAAGAGGAAGAACAGGAAGGCCGCCATGGTGACGAAGCTGAAGGAGATCCGGGCCAGGAGGAAGGCGACGGCCATCTCGATGGCCCCGAAGAAGAGCCAGTCCGTGAGGGCGTATCCGGCCCAGGAGAACGATCCGACGACGAAGGCGACCTCGGTCAGGGTCCGGATTCGCCGCCGGTAGAGCTGAAAGAGGCCGATGATCGCCCAGACCCCGAAGGTGGCGAGAGGGAGCTGCGTGAGGACGTCGAAGACCATGCCGGTCGACCTTCTCCCGGACCGCCATGGGTCCGAGCATACGGGGAGTCTGCCACGCTGGGATATTCAAACTTTCGACGCGATGGATTCATTTTGATAACAACTCTCATGCTGGAGGCGGTCCTCATAGAGACGGGACCTGCTTCAGCTGGTTCTTGTACAAGGATACAATTTCCGCGACCGACGTCGCCTCTCGCGGGCCCTTGTCATCCCGCCACCTCCCCGTGAACCGGGGGAAGCGAATGGCCAGACCGGCGTCGGGACGGATGGCCCCGAAACCCGCGGTGTGCATGGGACTGAGGGTGATCTCCGCGCCGAGCACCTCCATCACGACGGCGGGCTCAAACCATCCGTCCGCCTCCAGATTGGAGTCGACGCGCGGGTCCTTCTGGTCCAGCCGCAGGTTCCGAAGGCGCTCCGGTAGGGCAAAGAGGGTTGCGTCATCGAACCCGCTTCCCAGTTTGCAGACGGTCTTGAAGTCGTCCTCCTCTGGGTCGTACGCCGCCATGAGGAGGGCCCCGTACGTCCCGGCACGTCTCCCCCGGCCGGCGAAGCTCCCCACGATGACCAGGTCCACGGTGTCGGCAAGCTCGGCCTTGTAGTCCCGCTTGTACTTGATCCACTGCCATCCCCGGGACCCCGCCTCGTAGGGCGAGTCCAGGTCCTTGGCGATGACGCCCTCTCCGCCTTGCTCGATCACCTTCTCGAAGAACCGTCTCGCTTCCTCCGGGTCGTCCGTGACGATCTGCTCGGAGAGACGTACTCTCTCCGTTTCCCGCAGGGCGTGTCCCAGGGCCTTCCGCCGATCCGTGTACGGGCGTTCCAGGAAGTCCTCTTCATCCAACGCCAGGCAGTCGAAGGCCAGGAGTGCCACCGGGACTCGTTGGAGGGCCTCCTGGATCCCATACTTTCGGCGTCGATGGGCGACCTCTTGAAAGGGGAGGAAGGCGCCCGTGTTTAGGTCGATGGGCACGGCTTCCCCATCCAGGATGGCGCTCTTGGCCTGGAATGCGTCGCGCAAGCCTTCCACGATGTCCGGAAACTGCGGGGTGAGGATGTCGAAGCGCCGAGAGTACAGAATCACCTCCTCCGGGTCGATGTGAGCCTGGATGCGGAGACCGTCGTACTTGAACTCCATCGCGCTCCGACCAAGCTTCTCCACCACCTGCTCCAGGCTCGGCAATCGTTCCGCGAGCATGGAGCGAACGGGTACCCCCACGCGCAGATGGATGTCCTTCAACCCGGACAACCCGGATTCCGCGAGGGCCTCGGCCACGTGCCCTAGGTCCGAGGAGACGTTGTAGGCCCTCTCCACCGCCGGTTTGTCCTCCTTCGTCGCGAAGGCCTGTGCCAACGCCTCGACGAGGGTCATGTCCGCCACCCCCAGTCTCATCTTGCCGACGACGACCCGGAGGATGTAGCGGGCCTCGACGGGCGTGGCGTCGTTGAGCAGATCGGCCAGAAGCCGGATCTTCTCTTCCTGGGAGCCGGTCCCGGCGGCCTCGGCAATGCCCGCGAGGTTGCCATGGACCTTCTCCACCGTCAAAGCCTCGGAGGTCAGCTTCCGTTGCGTTCTGGCCTCAAAGGCCCGCTCCGCCACCGTCCCCATGTCTCCCAGGGCCTTCCACCGGGTCTCGACGTCATCCCGGGGGAGGCCGGTGGCCAAGGCGAGGGCGCGGATGACCATCTTCTCCGCCAGACCCATCTTCACCGCCTGGAAACCGGGGGCCAGGTTTCCCTGTGTGAGGTACACCACGCGACGGATGACGTTCGGTGGGACGCGGCGGAGGAGGTCCCTGAGGGCCTCGATCATCTCCAGGCGCTTCGTCGTGGCCTCGAGCCGCTCGTAGACCTCCACGAGCTCGGCGAACCTCATGCCGTTTCCTTGCTGAGGGCCGCGACCCGTTCGACGATGGCCTCAGTGGCGCCTAGGTAGTTACGGGGGTCTAGGGCCTTCTCCAGGCCCTTTTCCCCCAGAAGGGAGGTCACGGCTTCGTCCTCCAAGAGGACCTCTCGGAAGGGTCGAGCCTCGGCCTTCGCCACCTGCGACAGACGACGGGTGAGCTCGTGGGCCTCCTGGCGATCCATGCCTTTTCGCGCGAGCGCCATCATGACCGCCTCGGTCATGAGGAGGCCGCCCGTAGCCCGCACGTTCTGCTCCATCCGTTCGGGGTGCACACGAAGGGTCTCGAACACGTCCGCTGCCTTGTCGAGGATGTCGTCCACCAACACCGTCACGTGGGGAAGGATGAACCGTTCGGCGGCGGAATTCGAGAGGTCCCTTTCATGCCATAGGACCACGTTCTCGTACGCGGGCCCGACGAAGCCACGAATGATCCGAGCCAGTCCGCTCACGTTCTCCGAGACGATCGGGTTCTCTTTCTGCCCCATCGTAGAGCTGCCCACCTGCTTCTCGCCGAACGCCTCGGCCACCTCCCCAATCTCGGTCCGCTGGAGGTTGCGGACCTCCGTGGCGAAGCGCTCGAGGGACGCCGCGATACCCGCCAGGACGGCCACGTACTCCGCGTAGCGGTCGCGGCCGACGATTTGAGTCGAGGCCTCCTCGGCCGTCAGGCCAAGCATGGCCATGACCAGGTCCTGGAGTTCCGTGGCCGCCCCCCCGAAACCCGCGCCCGTTCCCACGGCCCCGGACATTTTTCCCACGAGTATTCGAGGGGTCATCTCCCGAAGCCGCGCCCGGTGGCGGTGTACCTCCAGGGCAAAAACCGCCATCTTCATGCCGAAGGTGATGGGGACCGCGGCCTGGCCGTGCGTCCGACCCACCATGACCGTTGCCTTGTGTTCCATCGCGAGGTTCGCGAGGGCCCGTTGGAGGCGCAAGAGCCCCTTCTCGATTAGAGGGACGGCCTCCTTGAATTGCATCGCGGCGGCGGTGTCGGTGATGTCGCCGCTCGTGGCGCCCAGGTGGACGAACCGCCCGTAGTCTCCGCTGGCTTCGCTCAGGGCGAGGACGAGGGCCATGACGTCGTGCTTGATTTCCGCCTCGAGTTCGGCGACCCGCTCGGCCTTGACGAGGCCCCCTTCGACGGCTGACAGGATCGCCCGGGCGGCATCGCGAGGGATGTTTCCGAGGGTCATGTGGGCCTCGGCCAGGGCCACCTCGACCTCAAGGAGGCGCTGGAGCCGTCTCTCCTCGGAAAAGATGGCCTTCATCTCTGGGCGACCGTAACGGAAATCAAGAGGACACAGCACGACCTCACCCTCTTGGCGGAAGGGAGGCGAAGATTAAGACTTTGGCGCCCCCTCGCTCCTCGCTCGCCAGCCAGCTCTGGGCCAGGAGGCCCTGAACCTGTGCTTGACGGTCCGATGGGCGGCGGCGAGGGGTGTAGCACGG
>JAZFPV010000090.1:0-20086 GCA_036444795.1 Thermoplasmata archaeon | reverse complement strand
TTGTGACAGAGAGCAATGCTCCGGGGCTCCCCCCCATGCTCGCCGCAGATGCCGATCTTCATGTCTGGGCGGGTACTTCGTCCCTTCTCCACTGCAACCCGCATCAGCTCCCCGACCCCCGTTGCGTCCAGGACCTCGAAGGGATTCTCATCTAGGATCCCCGTCTCCAAGTAGTGGGCCAGGAACTTCCCTTCGGCATCGTCCCGACTGAATCCGTACGTGGTCTGGGTCAGGTCGTTGGTTCCAAAGGAAAAGAACTCCGCCTCCCGTGCAATCTCGTCGGCCGCCAGGGCCCCCCGGGGAACCTCGATCATGGTTCCGAAGGCGTAGGGGACCTGGGCTCCTTGCTCTTCCTCCACTTCGCGGGCGACCCGCTCCAGGTCTTCTTTCACGCGGATCAGTTCATTGGGGTGGCTGACAAGAGGAATCATGATCTCCGGGAGGACCACGTACCCTTGCTTCCCCAGCTCGGAGGCCGCCTCGAGGATGGCGCGGACCTGCATCTCGTTGATCTCGGGGTACAGGAGGCCCAGGCGGCACCCTCGGAGTCCCAGCATGGGATTGGCCTCGCGCAGGGCGGCCACCCGTTCGAGGAGGGCTTCCTTGGCCCGCAGGTTCTTACTCCGTCCTCCCTTCAGACGGAGCTCCGTGACCTCCACAAGCAGATCCTCGAAGCGGGGGAGGAATTCGTGGAGGGGCGGGTCCAGAAGCCGAATCGTGACCGGCAGGCCCTCCATCGCCTTCAGGATGGCCATGAAGTCCTCCCTCTGGTGAGGCAGGAGCTGGCTCAGAGCCCGGAGACGCTCCTCTCGGGACGTCGCCAGGATCATCTCTTGCATGACGGGGAGCCGATCGGCCGCCATGAACATGTGTTCCGTGCGACAGAGACCGATGCCCTCGGCTCCCATCTCCCGGGCCCAGGCCGCGTCCTCGGGGGTGTCGGCGTTGGCACGGACCCCGAGGCGACGCAGGCCGTCGGCCATCTCCAGGAGGGTTCGAAACTCCTCCGTCATCTCCGGCTCCACGAGCGGAGCTTCGCCCAGGATCACGCGTCCGGTCGTCCCGTCAAGGGTGAGGATGTCGCCCTGTCGCACAACTTGGTTTCCCACGGTGAAGGTCTTGGCCGTGTAGTCGATGCGAAGCGCCTCGCACCCCGCCACGCAGGGCTTGCCCATCCCCCGCGTGACAATCGCCGCATGAGAGGTCCGACCCCCGCGACCCGTGAGGACGCCCTTCGCGGCCACGATGCCATGAATGTCGTCGGGTGTCGTCTCAAGGCGAACCAGGATGACCGACTCTCCCGTCGAGGCCACTTCTTCCGCCTCGGCCGGGTCGAAGACCACGGAACCCACGGCGGCGCCGGGCGACGCGTTCAGGCCTGTCGCGAGCACCTCCAGCTCGACCTGGGGGTCGATTTGTCGATGGAGGAGGCGCTCCACTTGTTCGGGCGTCACCCTACGGACGGCCTCCTCCGGGGAGATGAGGCCTTCATCGGCGAGATCCACCGCCACTTTCACCGCGGCGCCCGCGGTGCGTTGGCCCGTGCGAGTTTGAAGCAGGAAGAGACGGCCGTCCTCGATGGTGAACTCGATGTCTTGGACGTCCCGGAAGTGGTTCTCCAACCGACGGGCCATCTGGGAGAGCTCGACGTAAATCGAGGGCATCTCCTCTTGGAGCCGCCGGATGGGCTGAGGCGTTCGGATGCCCGCGACCACGTCCTCGCCTTGGGCGTTTAGGAGGTACTCCCCGTACAGTTCAGGATCCCCGGTGGCGGGGTCGCGTGTAAAAGCGACACCTGTCCCGCTGTCTTCGCCCCGGTTGCCAAAGACCATGACCTGGACATTCACGGCGGTGCCCAGATCCTCGGGGATGCCAGTCACGGCCCGGTATTTCGACGCCCGATCGCTATTCCAGGAGCGGAAGACCGCGGAGATCGCCGCCCAGAGCTGGTCGTGAGGATCCTCTGGAAAAGACTGATCCTGGGCGACGAAGACCGCCCGATAGGCTTCGACGACCTCCCTCCAACCGTCGGCGTCGAGCTCGGTATCGTCCCTCACCCCCGCTGCCTCTTTCACCGTTCCCAGGCGCTCCTCAAAGAGGGACCGATGGACCCCTGCGACCGTATCTCCGAACATGGAGAGGAGGCGACGATAGCTGTTCAGCGCGGAAGCCTCGCTGCCAGTCTGGTCGGCCAGGCCCTTCACGGTCTCGTCGTTCAACCCGAGGTTTAGGACCGTGTCCATCATCCCTGGCATGGAGATGGCGGCGCCGGAACGGACGGAGACGAGGAGAGGATTCTCCGGGTCCCCGAACCGGCGGCCGGTCGCGTCCTCGAGGGCCCGGAGGTTCGTCTCCACCTCTTCCCTCAACCCCTCCGGGAGTTCCTGCGACTCCAAGAATGCGCGGCACGCGGCCGTGGTAATCGTGAACCCGGGAGGGACCGGGAGGCCCAGGCCGGTCATCTCGGCCAGGCCGTATCCCTTGCCCCCGAGGGTCGCCTTGTCCTGACCGACGCCCTCCTGGAAGCTGTAGATAAACCTCCCCATGCGACCCCGGGAGGAGAGTCGATGGGGCAGGGCGGTAAAAAGGCTTGGCCGAACCTAGAAGGCCTTCTCGTCCTCCCGAAGGGCCGCCCGCATGCCCTCCAGATACCGGTAGACGGCGGCGTGTTCGCTGCCCCGCAGGAGCATCTCCACCGCCCGGCAGGCGGCATCCAGAGGGAGGGTTTGCCCGATAACGGAGACCGTGAGGCCGTAGACGGAAATGTACGCCCCCGTCAGCTCCTCGATGAGCGATCGGGTCCTACCGCGGGCGCCGATAACGCGGCCCTTGAGTTGGAGCCGACGAGGTCGCTTGTCCGCGTAGTCCTTCACGGAGTAGATGCGAAGGTTCGTCCCGTCCTCCAGGAGTTTCAGGGCCCGAGCTTCCGAGAAACCTCGGGCGATGGCGGTCACGACATCCCTGACCCGGAGGCCCAAGGAAGGATCCTCGATCCCCGACTCGTCGATGGTGACCTCCCCGGTCTTGGAGTCGACATCCAGGCGGACGCCGGTCATCTCCTCCAAGGACTTCTTCGTCCGGCCCTCGGGCCCGATTAACACACCGAGCCGGTCCATGGGAATCCGGACGTAGAGCATGCTAGGCCCCCCGGGCTCGTCGGCCCAGCTCCTCCTCGGTGATGTCCAAGCCCAGACCCCGGAGATAGCGCGCGAGGTTCCGCATGTCCCGATCGAACCACTCCTCGGCCATCGGATGCGCATGCGGAACCGCCTGGCCCACATCAATGACGTAAGGGAGGCCCCGCCAGAACAGCAGGTTGTACTCGCTCAAGTCCCCATGGACCAGGCCGGACCGGTGCATCCGTTTCAGGTCCATCACGAGGAGATGGAGCAGGCGCTCCGGGTCATCGACCTGTACGTGCCGGAGTTCGGGGGCCGGGCGTACCTGGCTCCCGAGATACCCCATCACCAAGACGTTGTCCCGGACCACGAGGGGGCGCGGAACCCGGACCCGATACTGGCGCATGCGAGTCAGGTTCTTGAATTCCTTTGTAGCCCACGCGAAGATGAGTTTGCGTCGGCTGCCTCCGACCCGAAGGAACCGCGGGTCCCCCTTGATGTATCGGGCGAGGGATCGGAAGGTGGAGGTGGAGACCCGATAGATCTTGACCGCAAGGCCTCCTTGGCGACTTGTCGCCCGGAAGACGTTACCCTCCTTCCCCGTGGCCACGGGGTAGTCCAGGGTCTCGATGACTCTCCGGCTGATGAGGCGCTGCAGGACGCGGAGGGTCGCGTGGTCGAAGACCTCGTCATAGGTCTTACGCTCATTCTGATCCTTGACCCGCTTCCGCCAGGCCTCGACCTGGGTCTCGAGCTGCCGGAGTTTGGCCTCCATCCTCCGACCGCCGTCCGCTAGAAGATATCCACGCTCTCCGGGATCACGCCTTTCCGGCTGAGGTAGGTCGATTCCGTCTTCAGATAGCGATAGACGATGTCCGCCTTCTCTGTTTGGAAATACCAGGGTTTCAGAATGACCAAGTCGCCCTCTCGGATCCACATCCGCTTCCGCAACTTGCCCGGAATCCGGGCGAGGCGGGACACGCCGTCGGCGGACGCAACCCTAATGTGGGAGGCGCCGAGGAGCTGGTCCGCGATCCCAAACATCTCGCCCTTCCGTTTGTTGGGGAGGCGACTGCGTATGTATTCGCGTTTCTCCTTCTCTGGCAAGGGGTGAAGCATGGTCCACCGCGTATTTTAGCATTGGCCAGTCTGTATCCCGCGGGATAACGCCCCCTCAAGGACCCGCCAAAGGAAACCTAAGAGAACGGCCGCTCGTCTGTGATGAGGACACCCTCCGGAATGCGGAGGTCCACGTCGTCGACAAACCCGAACCAATAGACGACGACCCCATCCCCGAAGAGATCGACATAGGGGCTGAGCTGCCGGTGAACGTGGCGCCGAACCTCGTACGGGTCGCCAAAACTAGCCTTGCTCTCCATCCACCGAACGGTTCGGCCGTCGAACGTGAAGGGGTCCTGCAAGAGGGCGTCCGGGGTCTTGTCGTAGCTGTTTCGGAGTTCCGCCTCCTTGCGGAACGGGATGCCTCGGGCCTCCAACCAATTCCAGAGCCTCGCTTCGCCCCAAGCCCCTCGCTGATATTGGCGCTCGGTCCCCGCGGGGGAGTAGATCAGATCTTCTTCGCTCGCCTCCCTCAGCTCTCTGCGGAGTCTCTTGTGATCCACGGTGTCCAGGTCCTTGACCATCTTCCAGAAGCGCTTGCGAGAGACGCCTTGCTCCCCCATCACGAGAAGCGCCAAGAGGATCGGCGGGAAATTTCTGCGACCGGCGAGATCCACGAAAGAAATGCCCTGCTTCCATTGATCCCGGAGTCGCCGGCTGTGGCGCTTCACTTTGTAAAACCGCTTCGTCGCATCCCGCACGACGTGATGCGTGTAGATGACAGTAAGGAGTTCCTCGTCATACGAAGACGTCTGGATCAGCCGCTCCAGGTCCCGGCGGGTCTCCAGGCTCCTGTAGAGGTCCTTGTAGGTCTCATGGTCCATGTGGATGTTTCCAAGGTTTCCTATCGGGCCAAACTTTATTAAAGCGTAGGAGGCCAGTCTATCCTCCTGGGCAGGCGCCCGGTGCGCGGGGTCTCCAGGAAAAGGGTAAAGGCATCGCGTTACTGCCGGAACCTGGTGGAGACATGGAGGTCACCTGGCTCGGTCATGCGGCATTCCTACTCGAGGGGAACGATCGAATTCTTGTGGATCCTTTTCTCACGGGGAACCCGGCGGCTGCCATCACGGCGGACGAGGTCAAATGTGACCTGGTCTGCGTCACCCACGCCCATGCGGATCACTTTGGGGATGCCGTCGCCATTGCCAAGCGACTGGATGTCCCCCTCGTGGCCATCTACGAGATCTCCGTGGCCGCGGAGGCCCAAGGTGCGGAACCTGTGGGAATGAACATCGGTGGGTCGACCACGGTGGGGAACACGCGCATCACCATGACCCACGCCCTCCACTCCTCCTGTTTCGTGGGAAACGGGAAGGTGGAGGCGGGGGGAAACCCCGCAGGTTTCGTGATCGACTCAGGAGTCCGGGTCTATCACGCCGGCGACACGGGGGTCTTTGGCGACATGGCCCTCATAGGCGAGCTGTATCAGCCCGAACTGGCTCTCCTCCCCATCGGCGACTTTTACACCATGGGCCTTCGGGAGGCCACGAAGGCCACGGAACTCCTCGCCGTCAACCGTGTCATCCCTATGCACTACAATACCTTCCCCGCGATCGAGCAAGACGCCCAGGCCTTTCGTGCAGCGGTCTCCGAGAAGACGCGCAGTGAGGTCACCGTATTGCAGCCCGGCGAAACGTATCGCCCGACGGCGAAAACCTAAAGTCCGACTCCTGGTTTGAGTGTACTGGCCATGGCAGCAGAGATTGCTCGTGTCATCTCCGAAGCGGCCTACCAGGCCTACGAGAAGAAGCTCATACGGGAGGTCCTCAAGGGTCCCGTCCCGCAACACCTCGCGATCATCATGGACGGGAACCGTCGGTTTGCCATCGAGGTGGGCCTAAGTTCCGCGGACGGCCACGAACGGGGGCGGGAGAAGTTGGAGGAGGTCCTGGAGTGGTGCATGGACCTAGGCATCCGCATCCTGACCGTGTACGCGTTCTCCATGGAGAACCTAAAGCGGGACGATGGGGAACTGGACGACCTGATGAATCTCTTCGCGAAGAACTTCCGTCGGGCAGGCGATGACAAACGGGTTCACGAGAAGCAGATTCGCATTCGCGTTCTGGGGCAGATCGACCGGCTTCCGCCCGCGGTCCAGGAAGCGATCCGATACGCGGAAGACCGAACGGCCGACTACGATGCGTACCGCTTCAACCTCGCGGTCGCCTACGGCGGGCGAGAGGAGATCCTCGACGCCATCCGTCACCTCGTGGAAGACGCCGTGGAAGGCCGCGTCTCCCTCGACGAGATCGACGAGGAGGTCTTCTCAAAGCTGCTCTACACGGGGGACCTGCCCGACCCCGACCTGATCCTTCGAACCTCGGGGGAGGAACGCATTAGCAATTTTCTCTTGTGGCAGCTCGCGTACAGCGAGCTATACTTCGCCGACGTCTTTTGGCCGGGCTTTCGGAAAATCGACTTCCTCCGGGCGATCCGCTCCTACCAGATGCGCCGTCGTCGATTCGGGCGCTAGGCGCGAGCTCGGGACCTACGAACCTCGGCCCCGCAAACAGGACAGGCTTCCCAGGTCTGGGGCCAATATCGTCCACAACCCCGACAGCGAAAGGACCAACTCTCCTGCTTGCGGATTCCCGGGAGCAGAGCGGGCTGGTACCGAAGGCCCAATCGAACGGCCACGTTCTGGATGGCGTAGTCGTCGGTGACGACCGCCGCTTCCAATTGGAGGGCCAAGGCGAGGACCTCCTGATCCGTCTGCGAGAGGCTTGCGTCGTCCCCCGTTTCCCGGGAGGCCTGGGACACTTGCCGCAGGTCTCGGTCTCGGGGCTCAAAAACCCGGCTCTTCGTCTCCAGTACCGCTTCCAGACGCGGGTCCAGACCCCCTTTGCGCGCTTCGCGAAGCACGCTAGAGGGGAGGTACACATCCCCTGCGAAGTCCATACCCGAGAGAATCGCAGAGGTGTCGAGAACAAGCTTCACGGCGCCCTACCTGGAGTTAGGCGGCCAGCCGCTCTGTGATTTCGAGTCGATCGTAAATCTCTTCCACGGCCCGTCGCGCCTCAGGTTCTTCGCCGCCCTTGACGAGGATGCGTCCGGTCTTGTAGAGCGTTCTCTCGGGCTCGTTGTGGATCAGGAGCAACACCCCGCAATCCGTGATGCGAAAGCCGTCCTGAGCTAAGGCGTCCCGAGCCTCCGCCAGGTTCAGGACGAGGTGTTTCCTAAGGGTAGCCACATAGGCCGCAGCGGTTCGACAGGGTCGCATCATGAAGTAGCTCATGGGCGCACCCATCCATCGCCGGGCGTCTATTTAGCTTCCGCCACAACGGCCGGAGTCAGGGCCGCCTGCCTGAGGGTAGCCAGCGAGCCCTCGAGGAGCTCATCGTACGGGAGTCTCGCCTCCTCGGCTTCCGCAACCCCAACCTTGCCTCGCGTGGTTGGATGGGCGGGCCCCAGGACATCACAGACCTCGGGACCCACTGAGATGGGATACGTGCCGATCGCCTCGGCCTCGCGCACAATATCCACTTTGTCCCAACCGATCAAGGGTCGGACAACGGAGAGGTCCACCGCGGCCTCGATGGCCCGAAGGTTCCAGAGGGTCTGGCTGGACACCTGGCCAAGACTCTCCCCCGTAATGAGAAACGTCGCCCCTTCCCGGCGGGCCAAGGCCTCCGCCACGCGGAACATGAAACGTTTGGAAAGGACGAAGTAGTAACGGCGACGGGCCTTACGTGCAATCTCGGCCAGGGCGTCCCCCAGGTAAGCGACATGAAAACCGGAGAACCCGAGGGTCTCCGCAATCTTCCTGGATTTCTTCTCCGGGGCGTCATCGGTGAATGGCTCGAGGGAGCAGTGGAGGGCGACGACCTCGGTGCCCTGGCTCGCCATGAGGTACCCGGCGACGGGGCTATCAATCCCCCCGCTGAGGAGGAATGTCCCCCTGGCCTTCTTCATCGTGATATTGAGGACTCGGGAGCCATATAACGGTTGGCGGGAGGGCTAGCGCCCCACGTACCGTCGGTACAAGGCCTGCGCGGCCTGCGGAGAGCGGACCCCCCGGACAATCGCCCGGCCGTCGGGAAAGATGGAGAGGCCGTACGGCGGAACCTCGAGCGAAACCAGGTACGGGGTCAAACGGACTCGAGCGAAGGGGGCAAGCCGAGCGGCCAAATCCGGGAGCTGAATTGTGTCTCCCCGTCCGGGGTCGACGGATATCACGTCTTCCCCACAGAGCTGCACGACGGTGGGTCCATCGGGTGCACCGAGAAATTCCGGTGCCCGTTGCTTGCACGCCAGGCAACCCGCACGAGGAGAAACCTCCAGCCGTTCGACGTCCACGACCCCCGATTTCAAGAGATAGAGTCCTCGATCGATCGTCCCGTCGTCAAGGAAGCGAAGGGCTTGGGAAGTGAGGAGGTTTCCCACCTGGGAAGCGACCCTTGCATCGCCGGTCGCGCAAGGCGCAACCCGGCCGACGTCGGAGGGCGGAGGGAGCAGACACCGGAAGCAGGGTGTTTCGGGAGGGGAAAGAGGGCTGACCATCCCGAAGGCGCCGCTGGCCGCGCCATAGAGCAAGGGGATCCCGTGATGTATGCAAGCCTCGTTGAGGATATACCGGGTCGCCAGGTTGTCCGTCCCGTCCACGACCAGGTCTGTCTTGTCGACGAGCTCGTGGACCGTTCCCGCATGGAGATCCTTCACGCGAGCGTCGACCCGAACGTCGGGGTTCAGGACCCGGAGTCGAGCTTGAGCCGCGGAAGCCTTCGGGTCTCCGATGTCCCTCCCCGCATACAGCGACGGGCGCTCCAGGTTCCGGGCTTCTACGATGTCCCGGTCGACGAGCCTAAGACGGGCGACCCCCTCGAGGGCGAGTCGTTCCGCCGCGATGGACCCAACGGCGCCGAGCCCGACAATCGTGACATGCCCCACCATGGGATGACTCCTGGTACGCCTTCGCCCAGCCGCGGAAGGCATGACTGACTTAAAGCTACCGCGCGTGTCGAAACCGGGTTATGGCCTACTGCGGGGTAAGGTGCCTTCCATGAGCGGCCGGGAGCCCATTCCCCTGCGAGAGATCCAGGCCGCCCAGGATCGAATCGCCGGCACGGCCGTTCGGACACCTCTGATTCGGCTGAACCTGGAGGACCCTCCAGCCGACATCTACCTGAAGCTGGAAAACCTCCAACCCGTCGGATCCTTCAAGATGCGGGGTGCGGGGAACGCCGTACTTAAGGCCCGGGCCGAGGGACTGGCGGAGCGCGTCTGGACGGTGAGCGCGGGGAACATGGCGCAAGGCCTCGCATGGTATGCCCGCCACGTAGGCCTCCCGTGCAGCGTCCTGGTTCCGGAGGACGCGCCCCCGACCAAACTCGCCGCCCTGGAGCGGATGGGGGCCGAGGTCGTCCCCGCCTCGGCGGAGGAGACCTTCCGGGTCGCGGAGTCAGGGCAGTACTCCGGTATCCAAGGGCACTTCATCCATCCCTTCGCGGACCCCGATGTCATGGCGGGGAACGGAACGATCGGCCTTGAGATCCTCGAGGACTTGCCCCTGGTGGACGCGGTGGTGATTCCTTATGGCGGGGGAGGGCTAAGCGTCGGGATCGCGTCCGCGCTCTCGGCCCAGGATGCGAAGGTCAAGGTTTTCGCCTCGGAAGTCGAAACGGCCGCACCCTTCGCTGCGTCCCTGGCCGAGGGCTCCCCTCAGAGGGTCGTTCGAGCCCCGAGCTTCATCGACGGCATCGGACACCCCCTCGTGTATCCCGACATGTGGCCCCTCGCGCGTAGATTGCTCACGGCCTCGGTGGTGGTCTCTTTGGAGGAAGTCGTAGGGGCCATCCGCCTGCTTCTGGAACGACACCGAATTGTCGTCGAAGGGGCGGGGGCGACCTCCCTCGCGGCGGTGTTGACGGGGGGGGTCGAAGGTGAGAAGATCGTATGCGTCGTCTCAGGAGGGAACCTGGACGCCGCGAGTCTTCGGACCATCCTCCAAGGGCTGATTCCCGGGGCCCCCTCTGGAAACGATTGAGTTGAGAGCCGGTTGGTGTTGGGCGGCGCCCGATCGGCACCGAAGGACGAGACGCAATCAATTGTACATCGAGAGATCGTCTCGGGTGGGGAAATCCTCTGGTCCCTCTTCGTCCCCCATATCCTCAAAGACGACGCCGAACAAGGCACCGACCATTTCCCGAAGCTGGGCGATTTCATCCCGCAGCCGCTTGACCTCCGCCATTAGCTCGTCCTTGCTCGCCTCCATGGAGAATTCCCCTACAAATTCGACCTATGCGAGGCGGTGGCTTAACCCTTTCTCCAGCCCACAACGGAGTCGTATACAGTGGACACCTTCCGAGGTTCGGTCCGCTCGCAGAATGCGCAGTACAGCTGCCGACCTTGTTTCACCATGGGATGTCGATCGCGGGTGCAGAGCCCTCGGATCACCCCCAGGGGCGGTTCGTTTGTGGTGAGCTGGAGCGACGGTTTGACCTGGACCACCCGGGCGCGGACCAGATCCATGATGCGCATCTCTCGCTTCACATCCTCTGTGTACTGGTCGGAGATCTTGGAGATGTGGATCGTGCCCTCCGTCCGTCCGGTGACGACGCGCTCGTTCCCCTCCACCGCCTCGACCTCGACGATGACCATACTCTTGCGCATGTTCTGCACGGTGGCGAGGACGATGTCCCCGACCTTGAGCTCTAAGGGCGGGTTAAAGCCCCGCACCCGGGCGACACGTTCCTGGGGATCCAAGCTCAGCTCTCCCATTTGGGAGGCGTAGATGTCCCCTTCCCGCTCGTACGTTCCTTCGCCCGAGATGTATTCTTCGACCACCGCCACCCTCTGACCTGGAAACACCACTTTTGCTTTCATGAATCCCCCTTCACTATCCGATAATGGGCCACTTCGACCTCGCCTTCGTGTTCTCGATGATAGGGTTGAAGATGGGGCAGCGGGAACTTATACGTTCTCCGGTCTCGCACCGTGGCCCCGAGGCGGTTCACTTCCCGCTCGACGAACCTGCGGGTGGAGGCGTGATGGAAGGTGTACACGACGTCGGCGTTCCGGAGGGCTGCTTCGAGGAAGGGTCGGTCGGCGTGCTTCCGTTGGCCGCCGAAAGGAGGGTTCATGAAGACCGTGTCCACCGTCTCGTCGAAGTCCCGCACGTCGTCGTGGGTGAAGGTGATGCTCAGGCCGTGTCGGGCCGCGTTGCTCCGGGCCACCGCCAGGGCCTCTTCGTCCAGATCCAAGGCCACGACCCGAGAGGCATCGAGGTGGGCGACCCCGATGGCGAGGACGCCGTTCCCGCAACCCAAGTCGGCCACCCGTCGGCCCCAGACGTCTCGATGGCCATAGGCCCGAAAGAGGACCTCGGCGGCGATCTCCGCGGGAACCGGGTACTGCTCCAACACGTCTTTGGGGCTCGGAAGCGGGTCGAGCTTCTGGAGAAAAATGGCCAGGTCCTTCCTCTTGATCGTCGGACAGGCCACGGGTTCCATGAGGGGAGAATCACGGTCCCCGGCGATTTCAACTTTTTCGCTTGAGTCGACGTCCCGCTTCCATCGCCTGTTGGGTCGCCTCCCGAAGGGGAATCCCGAGGGTCTCCGCCGCCTCCCGCACGTCCTCATACTCGGGTTTGACGTTCAGCACCTCGCCGTGAGTGTCCCGTGCGACCTTGAATCGGATCTTCGCTCCCTCGAGGGCGGCCACCTCGAGGGTCTTGATCTCCCGTTCGAGAACCATCCGACGCTGGGTGTAGTTCACCCGAACGCCGAGGGTCCCCGTTTCCCGCTGAATCAGTCTGACGATGCGATCCTCCCGACCGGGTGGGCTGAATACCTGGAGGAGGTGGCCCGGACGGTTCTTCTTGGTTACCGTGGGTATCAAGTGAAAGTCCAGCACCCCCGCCTCCGTCAGGCGCTGGGCGAGATGTCCCAGGACTTCCCCCGTCACGTCGTCCAGGTTGGTTTCGAGCACCGAGATGACCTCCTCCCCCGGCGGGCCGGACCGGCCCAGAAGGGCCCGTAGCACGTTGGGAACGCCTGCGATCTCTCGGCCCCCGGCCCCGTACCCGATGGCCTCGGCCCGCACGGTGAAGGTCGCATCGAAACTGTCCACCAGGGCGGCCAACAGGGCGACTCCTGTGGGGGTCGCGAGTTCGCCGCCCGTCGTCGTCAGGTGGAAGGGGATCGCGTGGGCGGTCAGGATCTCGGCCGTCACGGGAGGAGGGACCGGGAGGCGTCCGTGCTGGGTCTGTACCGGACCACTTCCCACCGCGACGGGTGTGGACACGATTTGGGTGGCTCCATCCATGATGTCCAAGTCGTCGAGGAGGACCACAGTTCCAAGCAGGTCCAGGAGGGTATCGAGCGATCCCAGCTCATGCAGGCGCGTGGTCTCCGCATCCCGGCCGTGAACCTCCATTTCGCCCTCGACGAGGATGCTGCCTGCATGGAGTGCGACCTCCCGGGCCTGATCCGTCAGGGTGAGTCCCGCGGCGGTTCCTTTCAGGGTGACAAGGAACTCGGCCCCCGATCGCTTTTCTTCCGCTTTCGGCAGGGACCAATCGGCCCACTGGGCACGCAGGCCCGCCCGGCGAACGCGTTTCGCCTCCAGCCCTACGGGCTGGCCGACGTCCTTCGACACAATCTCTGTGAGAGCGGCCAGCGCCTTTCGGTCGGCCCCGAGGTCCAACAGACACCCGAGGAGCATGTTCCCGCTGATGCCGGCCAATGACGGGTCCAGGAGGAGCACGCCGGCCACGGGCCCGCCTCTAGGCGATGTAGCGGTCGGCTGAGCCCTTGTAATCCTTCAACGCCACCACGCTCGAGAGCTGTCCGATGATTTCACGCGCGAGCTCCCGGCTGAAGGAGTTCTCTGGGATCTCGTTCGTCTCCTGAATCCAGCGGAGGACCTCCCCCAGCGCCTCGTTCATCTCCTCTGGAGTGAGGTCTTCGTTCATCCGAGAGACGGCCTGCTCGGTTCGGAGCATGGCCAGGACGAAGTCCTTGCACACGCCGATGAGATGCGTGACGTTCTCCGAGGTCATCCTTTGCCCCAGGCGAGGAAGGGGCCGCGGAGGAATAAAGGTTGCTTCCAGTCCGCTCTACAGCTCTTTCAGTAGGGCCTGCGTCCGCGTATCGATTTCGTCGCGGAGTTCTCTCGCCTCCGCCTCCCCCATCCCTCCTGGGTCAGATAGGGACCATTCCTCGGCGCGGTCCAAGACGTCCGCCGGACACGCCTCCTCCGGACTGCAGCCCATGGTGACGATTCGGTCTGCCTGGCTCGCGAACGCCCTGTCGACCTGCTTGGGCGTGTGGCGGGAGATGTCAATGCCTCGCTCCCCCATCAGACGAACGGCCGCGGGGCTGACTTCGGAGGCCGGCTTCACCCCGCCGCTGCGCACCAGGACCCCTCGTGGGGCATAGTGGCGAGCGAACCCCTCCGCCATCTGGCTCCGAAAGCTGTTCCCCACGCAGATGAAAAGGACCCGCTTAACCATGGGCAGTCTCCTGCAGGAGCCTCCGGTTGTCCCGGCTCAATAGCGAGTGAGGGTGGGATCGATCTGCGCCGCCCATGCGTCGATGCCCCCGGCCATGTTCCAGACCCTCTGGAATCCCAAGTCGCGCAGGAACTGCGTGACGCGGGCGCTCCGAGCCCCGGTATGGCAGTGGACGATGATGTTGTCCGCCGTGCTCAATTCCCCCACCTTATACGGGACCTCGCCCACGGGCATGAGCTTGGCCCCTTCGATATGGACGATTTGCCACTCCATGGGCTCCCGGACATCCAGCAGCATCGCCTCGCTCTTCTCGACCATTTCGGCGGCCTCTGCCACGTCGACTTGGAACGCGCTGTCCAGGGCGTCTTCCTCCCCCAGACCGCAGAAGGCCTCGTAGTCAATCAGCTCCGTGACCGTAGGGTTCTCCCCACACACCGGACAGCCTGGGTCCTTCCGTAACTTTAGCTCCCGGAATTCCATCTTCATGGCGTCGAACAGGAGGAGTCGGCCGACGAGGGTGTCCCCTTTCCCCAGGAGGACCTTCAACGCCTCCATGGCCTGCAGGCTCCCGACCACCCCCGGCAGAACGCCGAGGACCCCGCCTTCCGCACAACTCGGAACGAGGCCCGGAGGCGGGGGCTCGGGGTAGAGGCACCGGTAGCAAGGACCTCTCGTCGCGTCGAAGACGGAGACCTGCCCCTCGAAACGGAAGATGCTTCCGTAGACGTTGGGCTTCCCCAGAAGGACGCTGGCGTCGTTTACCAGGTACCGGGTGGGAAAGTTGTCCGTCCCGTCGATGATGACGTCGTAGTCCGCCAGGATGTCCAAGGCGTTTTCGCTGGTGAGCCGAACCTCGTGGGTTTCCACCTGCACGCCTGGGTTGAGTCCTTCCAGCCTCTCCTGCGCCGCCTTGAGCTTGGGCTTCTTCAGGTCTCCCGAGTCAAAGAGGACCTGGCGCTGGAGGTTGCTCTCCTCCACCGTGTCGAAGTCCACCAACCCGAGGCGTCCGACGCCGGCCGCCGTCAGGTACATCCCGAGCGGAGCTCCGAGGCCGCCCATGCCCACAATCAAAGCGCTGGAGCCGCGGAGCTTTTGCTGCCCTTCCAAGCCCACCTCGGGCAGGATCAGGTGGCGGCTGTACCGCTTGATTTCCTCCTTTGTGAGTCCTTGTTGGATAGGGGGGCGGGGGCCCAGGGTGACGTTAGGGAAGGCACCCCCGGCAACGCTGGGGACGATGATGACGGTATCCCCTTCGCCCACCGTGGTGGACTCCTGCTCCAGGTACCGGATGTCCTGGTCGTTCACGTAGACGTTCACGAAATTTCGAAGCTTTCCGTCGTCTCCCATCAGGTACCGCTTCAGGGGTTCGTATCGACTGACGAGCCCATCCAACAGCTCTTGCACCGTCTCGCCCTCCACGGCTAGGCTGTCGCGATCTTCGACGTACTGCCGAAGCGGGGTGGGGATCCGAATGGTCACACTAGGCTTTCCCATGCTCAATCCTTCCTACCTCTTTCAGGACTAATAAACCTCAAGGATTCCTCCACCATGCCCGTCTCCTCTCGACGCCACGCGGTTGTCGTGCCATTCCCCTCGGCCGAGGTCGCGAGGATGACGTATGAATACCACGGCCACGCCCGTTCGGCGTCGTAATCAGAGGGGGCGGCAGGATGGTCGGGGTGGGAGTGGTAGAAGCCCACAATCGCGAGATCGCGCTCCCGCGCCTCTCGATCCCCGTCGACGATGTCCTGCGGGTTGATCTCGTACCGGTCGCGGGTCGTGGCGGCCCGGAGATTTGTGGCCCGCCGTGTTGCCGTGATCCGCCGAACCTCTCCATCGAGGCCTAGAAGTAGGCCGCACACTTCGGAGGGGTAACCCTCCCGGGCGTGCAGGCGGAGTTCTTCGAGGAGGTTCTCAGGCAGCTCGAGCATCTACCCCTCCTCCCAGTAGCGCTCGCTTAGATACCGCTCCCCCGCGTCGGGGAACACGGTCACGATCGTGCCCTCCTGGAGATCCTCCGCCACCCGCAGCGCGGCGGCCAGGGCCGCCCCGGAGGAGGTGCCTACGAGGAGGCCCTCACGCTCGGCCAGGAGGCGGGCGTACCGCTGCGCCTCCTCTGTCTCCACGAGCAGCGCCTTGTCCTGAATGGAGCGGTCGAAAATCCCCGGCTTGAGGGACGTCTCCATGTGCTTGAGTCCTTCGATGCCGTGGAGGGGTTCCGCGGGCTGAAACCCAACAATCTGAATCGAGGCATTCTCCTCCTTGAGACGGCGACCTACGCCGACCAGGGTTCCGCCCGTCCCCACGCCTGCGACGAAGTGGGTCACCTCGCCCTCGGTTTGGTTGAGAATCTCCGGTCCGGTGCTCTCGTGATGCGCGGTCATGTTCGCCGCGTTGTTGTACTGATCCAAGTAGAGGTAGGCCGCCGGGTCCTCGGCGTGGATGCGGCGCGCGACCCGTTGTGCCCCGTCCGTCCCGGCCAACGGGTCAGAGGAGACGAGCGTCGCCCGATACGAACGGAGAATGTTCTGCCGCGTCCGGCTGACGTTGGACGGGAGGACCAGCTTCGTGGGAATGCCCAGCGCCGCACCGAGCATGGCGAGGGCAATCCCCATATTTCCGGACGTCGCGTCGAGGAGGGTCATCCCCTTCCGGTAGATCCCCTCGTCGAGGGCCGCCCGAATCATCCACAGGGCGGGTCGATCCTTGACGCTACCGCCCGGGTTGAACCACTCCGCCTTGGCATACACGGCCACTCCCTCGAGCCCCCACGACTCAGCGCGCAACGGGAGGAGCGGCGTGTTCCCGATGAGGGCCACGATGGGTGCTTCCTCGAGCCTGCGGCCCGGGGATTCCGAAACGCCACGCTGCATCTATGCGCCGTCCTCTTGGTAGGCCCTGAGCCCGATGCGGAGGGTGCTCAAGGAGAGGAGGGCGCACTTGAGGCGGGCGTGGCTGATGGGAATGCCGAGGGTCTGCAGGAGGGCGTCTTCGTCGACGGCGAGGACCTCCTCCAGCGTCTTCCCCTTGAGCTTGACGGTGAGCATGGACGCGGAGGCCTGGCTAATGGCGCACCCCTGGCCCTGGAACTTCACGTCCTCCACGACGCGGTCGTCGCTTAGCCGGAGAAAGAGGGCGATTTCGTCGCCGCAAAGGGGATTGTCCTCGCGGGCCCAAATATCAAAAGGGTCAAGGTTCCCCTTGTTCCGCGGGTTTTGGTAATGGTCCAAGATGGCTTCCTGATACATCTCGTAGCTCACAGGCGGAAGACCTCCTTGACCCGTTCCAGCGCCGTAACCAGACGGTCGGCCTCCTCCTCCGTATTGTACACGTAGAAGCTCGCCCGCGTGGTGGCGGGCACATCCAGCCGATCCATCAAGGGCTGGGCGCAGTGGTGGCCGGCCCGGACCGCAATGCCCTCCGCATCCAGGATGGAAGCGATGTCGTGGGCGTGCACGCCCTCGAGCAGGAAGGAGAGGACGCCGGCTCGTCGGCTTACGTCCGTGGGGCCGTACACGTGGAGACCTTCAATGTCCCCGAGGCGTTCGAGGGCATACGCGGTAAGGGCCTTCTCGTGTTCCCGCACGCGACGCATGTCGAGGGCCTCCAAATAGTCGACGGCCGCACCCCAGCCGATGGCCCCGAGAATGTTGGGGGTCCCTGCCTCGAACTTCCACGGCAAGTCGTTCCAGCGGGCCCATCCCAGGTGAACCTCGCGAATCATTTCTCCGCCTCCCATGAAGGGCTCCATCTCCTCCAAGACGTCTTCCCGTCCGCAGAGGGCGCCAATCCCCGTGGGCCCCAGCATCTTGTGTCCTGAGACCGCCAGGAAGTCGGCGTCGATGGACTGGACGTCAACGGGCATGTGGGGGGCCGACTGGGCCGCGTCGACGAGGCAGAGGGCCCCGGCCTCGTGGGCGCGCTTGGCAATCTCGGCTACCGGATTGATTGTCCCCAACACGTTGGAACACTGGGTGACCGTGACGAGCTTGGTTTTCGAGGTGATGAGCTCGTCATAATCCTCCATCTTGAGCGTGCCGTCGTCGTGGATGTCCACCCATTTGAGGACGACGCCGAGCTTGTCTTGGAGAAAGTACCAGGGGATCGTGTTGGAGTGGTGCTCCATGACCGTGGAGACGATCTCGTCCCCCTCCTGCAGGCCGCCCTTCATCCCCCAACCGTAGGCCACGGCGTTGATGGCCTCGGTCGTCCCGCTGGTGTAGATCACCTCTTCCCGCGCCCGGACGTTGAGGAACGACTGGACCTTGTCCCGCGCGTCTTCGTACTCCTGCGTCGCGCGCTCTCCGAGTTCATAAATCGCCCGGTGGACGTTCGCGGTGTACAGGTCCAGGTACTCGTTCATCTTCTCCACCACGGGACGCGGCTTCTGGGAGGTGGACGAGTTGTCCAGGTAGACCAACGGCTTCCCGTGGACCTGCTGGTCCAGGACAGGGAAGTCCTTCCGGATGGCTCGTGTGTCCAATGCGCTTTCCTTGACCTTGCCCACCATCGTTAGGCCTCCTCTCGCAACCAATCGTATCCTCGTTCCTCCAGCTCGGCCGCCAGTTCCTTGCCCCCCGAGCGGGCGATGCGCCCGTCCACCAGGACGTGCACCTCCTGCGGGACGATGTACTGGAGGATTCGCTGGTAATGCGTGATGAGGAGGATGCCCGTGCCCTCTTTGGCGAGCCGATTCATGGCCTCGGCGACGACCTGGAGGGAGTCGATATCGAGGCCGGAGTCCGTCTCGTCCATGACGGCCAAGGGGGGCCGGAACAGAGCCATCTGCAGGACCTCTGCCCGTTTCTTCTCGCCCCCGGAGAAGCCCTGATTGACGTAGCGGCTAAGGAAAGAATCGTCGATGCCCAGGTTCTCGAATTCCTGTCGTACCCGAGCGTCGAACGCCTCTCCGTTGGGTTCTTCGGGACGGATAGACTGGTAGGATTCCCGGAGGAACCGACTCATCTTGACCCCCGGAAGGTCGGTCGGGTACTGGAATCCGAGAAACAGGCCACGGCGGGCCCGCTCGTCGGTCTCCATGGCCAGGAGATCCTCCCCGTCCAGGAGCACTCGGCCATCGAAGACGCGGTAGCCTGGATGCCCGAGTAGGATGTATGCGAGGGTGGACTTTCCGCTCCCGTTCGGCCCCATCAAGGCGTGGATCTCGCCTTGCCGCACCGAGAGGCTGATGCCTCGAAGGATCTGCTTCTCCTCGATCCCGGCATGGAGGTCTAGGATGTCCAATTGGGCTGGCATAAACGCTCCTGAACGCTGGGGTAAATAACGGCGTTATCGGTTAAGTACTTCCTCGGTCCCATGGGATTATGAAAGCAATCGAGAGCCGACTTTAAGGGTTTGGTGAGACGGGAGGAGGTTCCGGGGTCGACGTCTCACGCCGTGGGGCGGAGCGCATCGGATTCGAGGACGTGGGAGCGGATTTGGACGCAAGCCTCGCAGATGGCCTGCTTTCGGTCCGGCTCGGCGAGGCCTTCCCCGAGACGCCGCTCTAGCCCGTTGAGTTGATCCTCCACGACCGGGTGACTTCGGAGAGTCGGATCTTCGCCCCGCCGCCCGTTTATGTACTGGCTCACGGCGGGCTGGGTCACGCCAAGAAGGGAGGCCACGCGAACCTGCCCCTGCTCGGGAACGAGCCGTCTCGCGATTTCGGAGCGGACGAAGGGCAGCAGGCGCTCGACCACGAAGGTCTCACAAGGTTGCTTGGGGAACCCGCCGTGCTCCCCGAGGGCGAGAAGGAAGTTGGGTTTTGATACGCCGCCGAGGATGCATGAGCACGGCCCGACACCCTCCGTCTGTCTGTAGGAGGTGCAGGCTCCACAGATGGCGGCCGTGAGTCTGGGACCGGAAAGATCCGTCGCGATTCGCCTGGCGAGAAGCTTACCGTACTTGCGCAGCCGATTGTCCCGCCCCCGAGGACGACGTCCGCGGCGCTTCGTGATGTAATGGCTCACCGCCGCCTGGGTGAGGCCCATTCGCTCGGCGATTTCCCGCTGGCTCATCTTGTGGTCGGTGGCGAGGCTGAAGGCGATCCCAGCGCGGAGGGCGGGGAGGAACTCCGGAACGGCGTGTTCACACCATTGACGTCCGTCCAGTTCGTCTGCGTTCAATACGGGGTGATATGGATTGGCGCAAATAAAAGGTTGCGGACCCGTTATCGCCGGCGAGAGTCGGGCTGGTTACGCTTAAATAATAACGCCGTTATTGATTTCGTGGGGTCAGGGAGACCGCCCAGAGGTTTCATCGGCTATGTCGGTACTCGAGATCAAGAACCTCCACGCCGGAGTCGAGGGGAAGGCCATCCTCCACGGCTTGGACCTCACCGTGAAGGCGGGCGAGATTCATGCCCTCATGGGCCCTAACGGCAGCGGCAAATCCACCC
>JAZFPV010000089.1:0-2319 GCA_036444795.1 Thermoplasmata archaeon | reverse complement strand
TCAGGCAGGCGCAGAGGAGAAGCCAGAGAGAGTCGGGGGGGAGGAGGCCAGCCCAGGCCGCGAGGGTCAGCCCGGAGAGAACGAGGAGGGCCCAAAGAAGGCCGTAGGCCAGGGAATGACCGTACGGGGTCCTCGAGGCGTTCCGACGATGCACCTCCGCGTCCGGAAGGATGGCCGCCAGGGCCGCATAGAAACCGTATGCTGTCAAGGGCGTGGCTTGAAGGAGGGACGTGGAGACGGACGAAAGGGCCAGGGCGAACGTCGCGTGGGCCAGAAGGTTCGCCATGTCCCGGACTGAGGTTTGCTTGCCCTGATGATTCGGTCTACCTGCATACTGCACGAGCCGGCGGGCGTCTTCCCGGCGAGGCCTCGGGAACCGGTGCATCCGGGAACCGGGGAGAAAGAAGCCTTAATGAGCGGGAGCCTTTGCATTGCGGGATGTGCACCCTCATCCTCCTCCGCGATCAGATCCCCGGCTACCCTCTCCTCCTCCTGATGAACCGGGACGAGCTGTACGGCCGTCTTTCGGAGGAGCCGACCTTGACACGCGAGCCGACGTCCATCGTCGCACCGCGGGACATCCAGGCGGGAGGGACGTGGATCGGGGTGAACGAGGTGGGCGTCGTCGCCGCGATCTCCAATCGAGAGGAGGGAACCTACGACTCGGCCCGTCGGTCTCGGGGGCTCCTGTGCCTCGAGGCCCTCCGGCACACGTCCGCGATGGAGGTCAAGGACTTCGTGGAGGAGGAGGTGGCCGTGGAAGCGTACAACCCCTTCAACCTCCTCTACGGAGACCGAGGTCATGCCTTCGTCACCCACTACGCGGGCGAACCCCGAACCGTGGAGCTTGGGTCGGGGTTGCACGTCCTCGCGAACATGGACGTAGACGACCAGGGGCAGCCGCGGGTCCACCTCGTCCAAGAGGCGTTGAAGAACCGGCGGCTGGGAGAACTCACCACGGCCATCGAGGCCGTCCAAGAGGTCGCGGGGGATCACACCCCGTTTCAAGGGGAGTCCGTCTGCCGGCACGGGGACCGGGCAGGGACGGTCTCAAGCACTCTCATCGTCATCTCGGAGACCTTTCCGCGGGACAGCCTCTTCCTGTACAGCGCCCACCGGCCCCACGAGGCGCAGTACGAGGACTACTCGGCGCTCCTCGAGGGGTTCATGCGCTGACGCGACCTCGGGACCGGGGAACGAGGAGAAGGACCGCCGCCCCGCTGGCCAGCATGAACACCGCCAGGATCGGGAAGATTAGCCCGAGGTTGGCCACGCTCCCGATGTAGCCCCCCAAGGCCGCCCCCGTCGCCCCGATCCCGAACACCGCGAGGAAGACCAGGCCGTAGCCAAGGCCTCGGAGGTTGGGCGGCACGCGACGGGAGACGAGAAGGTTCTGCAGGGGTTCGAGGGCAAACAGGAGAAACCCGAAGGCGAAGGCGATGCCGACGACCGCCCCCGCCGCGGGTATCGCCAAGAGGATCAGGAGGCCCCCGACGACAACGGACGCCATCGCCAGGGTGATCTCGACACCTGGCCGATCGGCGAGGTAGCCTCCTGCGACCTGCCCGGCCGCGCCGAGTGCGAGGACGGCTGGAAACAGGTAGAGGCCTGCGGTCAGGACGCCCCCGCCGACGTTGAGGGGAGGCAGGCCGAGGCTGTCGAGGTAGGCGGGTAGGAAGGTCAGCGCACCCCAGTACGCCACCCCCGCGAAGACGTACACCAGCAGCACGAGAAGGAATCCCCTCGTGAGGAAGACGCCTCGCATCTGCGCCAAGCTGGCGGGCTCCCGTCGGGCCTCTTCGGCGGGCGCGCCAAAGATCATGGCGAGGAGCACCACGAGGGCCGGCAGGGCGAAGAGGGCGATGATGGCGCGCCACTCCAGGGTGAGGAGCAGGAGGGCGGCGATGAGGGGCCCCAACGCGACGCCGAGACTCCCGCCCATCCCATGGTACCCGAATCCACGTCCCTGCTTTCGAACCTCCCGGGTGATGAGCGCGGTTCCGGCGGGGTGGTGGGGACTCAGGAAGAGTCCCAAGAGCGCGAGGGCGACGGCGAGCTGGAGAAGGGTCTGGGAGAGCGCGACGAAGAGGAGAGCTGCCGCGGCCCCTGCGAGATACAGATTGATGAGGGGTTTGGAACCGATGCGATCGGCCAGGTACCCGAAGGGGACGCTCCCAGCCCCGTACAGCGCGTAAGCGCTGGCCGCAATGAGACCGAGCACAAACAGGTCCGCATCAAACTCGCGAATCCAGGTAGTCAGGAAGAGGGGAATGATGAGGATGTACGCGTGGTTCAGGGCGTGGGCCGCCGTCACGTAGC
>JAZFPV010000088.1:0-14559 GCA_036444795.1 Thermoplasmata archaeon | reverse complement strand
CGGATTCGTGACCATCACAGGGGACGGGTTCCGTGTCCTCCTCGAGGCCATCGAAGAAGAGAAACTCACCGAAATCGCTGAAGACATCGCCCCTTCCCTATCGAGGGAGGTGGCGCTCCACTTTTTCAAACGGGTGGATTTCGAGACCTTCTTCCAGTTTCTTTTGGCCATCTTTCGGTACGGACATCTGGGGGAATACCGGGTGGAGACGACCGCGGAGGGAGATACAATGACCGTCCACCACGACCTTGGCCCCAATTGGTCTCTCCTCCTCTCCCGATCGATCAAGCAGTCCTTCAAATCGATCTCGAACATCTCCCCTCAGGTTTCGATCGAGGAGAACACCTTCACGCTCTCCTTCCCCGCCCACACGCTCGACAGGGGTCGGCCTCCGGAAGGGTAAAGGCCGAGAGCCGCCCTACGGCGCCCGATTCCTGTGGCCCTGGTCAACGACTTAGCCGCCTTCTCCCCGGTCTACACCATTGAGGAACCCGTCGAGCTGGACCTCGCGGTGACGCGAATCCTCCGGGATGACGAGGAGCGGGTAGTCCATTTTACGGACCTGGCGGGGCACCCCGCCGTCGGCAACCTCTGGGCATCCCGGAACCGCATCAGTGCGTCGCTGGGCGTGTCTCGCGAGAAGCTTCCCTTCGCCATTCTCGATGCGATCCACCACCCCGAGTCCGAAGAGGTGACGGAGCAAGCCGGGTTCCTTCAAGGAGAAATCCGTGAATTCAATCTCCTGGAAGACCTCCCCGCACCCCGCTGGTACCCGAAAGAGCCCGGCCGTTACCTCACCTCCGCCATCGTGGCCGCCGAGTGGGCCGGAAAGCGGAACCTCTCCTACCATCGGATGCTCCTCCTCGACAGGGACCGAATGGTCGCTCGTCTCGTCCCTCGGCACCTGCGGTCGATGATGGAGGCCGCGCTCGAACACGGCGAGGAGATTCCGGTTGCCATCTTCATCGGCGCGCCCCTGCCCGTCCTCCTCGCCGGCGCCACTTCCCTCGGGTACGACTCCGACGAACTCCATATCGCGGCCTCCTTGACGCGCGGCACCCAGGGAACGACGCTGGAGGCGGTGAAGCTCCGCAACGGCGTGACGGTCCCCGCGGATTGTGAGTACGTGATGGAAGCGCGCATTACGGGCGAGACACACGAGGAAGGGCCCTTCGTGGACGGCACGGGGACCTACGATCGGGTGCGCCAGGAACCGGTCATCCGGGTCACACGGTTCTACCGTCGGCCCGATGCGCTCTATCACCTCATCCTCTCCGGCGGCCAGGAGCACCACCAGCTCATGGGGATGCCCCGGGAACCCCTGATTTACGAAGCGGTGACCCGCGTGGTTCCCCACGTGGCCGGCGTCCGCCTCACGGAGGGCGGCAGCTCCTGGCTCCACGGGGTCGTGGCCATCCGAAAGCAGCACGAAGGGGACGGGAAGAACGCGATCCTCGCCGCCCTCAGCGGGCACACGTCCATGAAGCGGGTCGTCATCGTGGACGAGGACATTGACATCTACAGTGACCGGGACGTGGAGTGGGCGGAGGCCACTCGGTTCCAGGCCGACCGGGACCTCGTGGTGATCGAGGGGGCCAAGGGGAGCTCGATTGACCCCAGCGCGGGGGAGACCACGGCCAAGATAGGGTTGGACGCCACGAAGCCCCTCGGCCAGCCGGAATTCGAGAAGCCCCGGCCTTAGCCGGGAAATCGCCCGCGATAACGGACACGACACCTTTTAGAGCCCGCGAACCGTCGTCGAGAAGGCATGCGGCGGGCCCTCCTTCTCCTCCCTCTTCTCCTGGCGTTTCTCCACCCGTTGGGCGTGGCGGGGCCCGCGGAGGAGCCGCCACCCATCCTCGTTTCGGGTCCCCTCCTGACGCCTCCGAATCCGGCGGTGTACACGACCCCGCCTTTCGTCCTCCAGGTGGGCCCGCAGCCCGTCTCCGTGCGCCCTGCCCAAGCAACCGAGGAGCTCGTCGCCGTCCTCGTAGACTTTCCCGATCAGACGGCCCTCCGCAGCCCCGGGGCGATCCAAGACCTCCTCTTCGATGCCGCCCCCGGGGCCTCCAGCCTTCACGCCTTCTATCGGGAGACCAGCTACAATGCCACCCAGGTGGTAGGGGCCACCACCGCCGACTGGTATCGGATGGGGCAAACGATGACGTACTACGGCGAAGACGGGAGCGGCGTCGACGACGCCAACGGGCCCGTCTACTGCCTGGTGGTGGCGGCGGTCCTGGCCGCCGACGCGGAGATCGACTTCTCCCAATACGACACCGACCGGAACGGGGAGGTGGACCACCTCGTCGTCGTACACGCCGGAAACGGCCAGGAAACGACCGCCAGCCCAAACCTCATCTGGTCGCACCATTGGGCGATCATCGATGCCCGACAGTGCGGACACCCGACCGCGAGCGTCGTGCTCGATGGGGTCCAGCTCCGGGAGTACATGATCGTCGCCGAGGGGTCACCCCTAGGCGTCTTCGTTCACGAGTTCGGCCACGACTTCGGGTTGCCGGACCTGTACGACGTGACGGGGCTCACCATGGGCATCGGGGTATGGGGGGCCATGGGAACGGGGTCATGGAATGGGGTCCCGCGAGGATCGAGCCCCGCCCACTTTACCGCCTGGTCGAAGGCCCACCTCGGGTGGATGACCCTCTCGGTCGTGAACGACGCCCTCGCCCCGGCGTCGATCCCCGCCCTCGCCACCAACGCGGTCGCGTACAAGCTCCTCATCAAGGACTCCTTCCGGGGCGAAGAGTACTTCATCGTGGAGAACCGGCAGCGCCTCGGTTTCGATCAGGGGCTGCCCGGCTCCGGCCTCCTGATCTGGCATGTGGACGAGACCGCCAGCAGCAACGTCAACCCGAACCGCCGCCTGGTCGATCTGGAAGAGGCCGACGACGGCCGCGGGACCTTCTTTGCCGACAACCCGACCCAACCGGGGGACGCCTGGGCGGCCAACGCCCTGGGTTTCACGCCCGACACCGTCCCGGGCAGCGACGACAACGACGGGGCCCGAACCGGTTGGAAAGTGGAGGACATCAGCGCCTCAGGGACCGTCATGCAGGCCAACATCAGCGTGGGCATCGCCGTGGACGTGGCGATTCTCGACGTGGCCCGTCCAGGGTTCGTCTCACTCGGCCAATCGGTCCCGGTCAACGTGCTGGTGACCAACCGGGGCCTGACGACCGTGGCCAACGGCTCCCTGCGCTTCGACGTGTTCTACGAGGACTACAACCTCAGCGCGCGGGTGTTCGAGGAGTCTCGTGTCCTCCTCCCCCTGGACGTGGGGGAGACCCGGATAATCGCGTTCGCCTTTACGCCCGCCCAGCGCGGCACCTATCTCGTGGAAGCGGCCGCTCAGGTTCCGGGAGACGACCTCCCCGAGAACAACATCCGAATCGTTCACGTGGTCGCCGGCCAGCATCTCTTGCTGGAGGACGTGGAAGGGGATGTCTCGGCCTGGACTCTCTCGAACGACTTAGGGTCCGTGCACCGATGGGAGGTGGTCGAGAATGGCGAGGGCTTTGGCACGGCCCACAGCCCAGCGCGTTCCTGGCGGTTCGGGGACTTCGGCACGTTCGGGGTCCCGGCAACCTACCCGTTCTACCACCTCACGAGCCCGGAAATTCTCCTGGGAGGGGAGCTACCTCGTCTCCTGTTTTACCAGCGGTACCAGTTGGCTACCGCGTCCGAGGAGAGCGGGGGGAATCCCCCGGAATCCGACCGAGCAGCGGTCGCGGTGTCCTTTGATGGGGGGCCGTGGACCGAAGTGGCCTCCTTCACGGGCATCGACCTCGACTGGGCCCCCGTCTACGTAGATCTGGCACCCTTGGCTCAGGGAGCGGGCCGCATGCAGGTCCGATTCACGGCCACCGCGGGGGCCATGCCGCAGGAGGGCGGTTGGTGGGTGGATGACGTGGTGGTCTTGCGGGTGCCCTTGGAACCGAGGCCCCTGCTGAAGGCCTTGGACAACCAGAAGGAAGTCCTCCCGGGCGGCACGGTCTCTTTCCTGTTCCTTGTGGTGAACGTGGGCGATGTCCCCGGGAGTGTCACCTTTGTGGTCCAGGGTCTTGCCGCGGATTGGGAGGCCCTTCTGGGTCGAAACGAGACCTCGGCGATCGCGGTGGCGGCGTACGGGGACCGGTTGGGTCCCGACCAACAGCGGGCCTTGAACCTCATCGTCCGCGCGCCCCTCTTGGCGGAGCAGGGCGTCCTCCACCAGGGCACTCTCGCGGCCCTCATGGACGAAGGAGGCTCCGCGAACTTCGTCTTCAGCCTCACGGTTCCCCTCTTCGGATTCGATTTCACGGGACGGAACTTCATTGTGGCCCTCATCATCGGCGGGGTCATGCTGGCCTTGGCCATGGTCCTCACGGGCCTGCGACGGCGACGGACCTACCCCCCGTACTGACTTTATACGCCTGGCTCGTTGTCTCGGCGTGCTTCTGGAGAACCCCCTCCTCGCGGGCAAAGAGCTCGAGGAGCGGGCCTACCAGGTGAACATCGCACGGGCTTCCCTGGAGCGGAGCACCCTCGTGGTGCTGCCCACCGGGATGGGCAAGACCGTCGTCGCGCTCTTGGTCCTCGCCGAGCGGTTGCGGAAGGGAGCGGGTCGGGTCCTCTTCCTGGCCCCGACGAAACCCCTGGTGGAGCAACACGCCGCGTTCCTTCGTGCGCGCCTCCGAGACGACCTCTCCATCGGCGTCCTGACAGGGGAGGTCGCGCCCGCCGACCGGGAGTGGACCTGGATCCACGATGACGTCATCGTGGCCACGCCTCAAGTGGTCCGCAACGACCTGAAGTACGAGCGAATGGACCTGGAGGGATTCGGTCTGGTCGTCTTCGACGAGGCACACCGAGCCGTCGGGGACTATGCCTACGTGCAGGTGGGCCACGCCTACAAGGCGGTGGCGGGTCTCGTGATGGGCATCACCGCCTCGCCCGGCAGCGACCCCGAGCGCATCCTCGAGGTGACCCGCAACCTCGGGATCGAGGGGGTGGAGATCCGGACGGAGTTCGATCCGGACGTGGTGAACTACATCCACGACGTGAAGATGGAGCGGGTGACCGTCTCCCTCCCTCCCGCGATGACGCGCATCCGGGACCTCCTTCGTGCGGCCTTCGAGGAAGTGGCTTCCGATCTCCAACGGCGAGGCTTCCTCCCGGAGCGACGTCGGGCCACGATCCGCGAAATTGTGGCGGCCCAAAAGCGGGTAAGCCAGCGCCTCGGCCGGGGGGAGAAGAACTACCACCTCTATCGGGCGGCCTCGAACCTCGCCGTCGCGCTCAAGATCAACCACGCCGTGGAGATGCTGGAAACCCAAGGCCTCCGGGCGTTGCGCTCCTACGCGAAGCGGCTGGAGCAAGAGGCCCGCGAAGAGGACAGCTCCAAGGCCTCCAAGGCCCTGGTCCGCATTCCGAAGGTCCATGAGGCCTTCAAGCAGGCCCGTTTGACCCGTCCGGAGGACCCGAAGGTGGCGAAGGTGCAGGCCGTCATCGCGGAACAGTTCGCCGCGAAGCCGGCCTCTCGGGTCATCCTATTCACCCACTATCGGGAGACCGCCGAGGAGATGGTGCGCGTGCTGGCCGAGCTCCCCGGACTCAAACCCTTTCGCTTCGTCGGCCAAGCCGACCGTGCCGGCGACCGCGGCCTCTCGCAGCGGGAGCAGGTGGAACTCATCGAGCGGTTCAAGGCGCGGGAGTTCAACGTCATGGTGGCCACCTCGGTTGCGGAGGAGGGGCTGGACATCCCGTCCACGGACCTCGTCGTCTTCTACGAGCCCATCCCCTCCGAGATCCGGACCATCCAGCGTCGGGGGCGGACGGGCCGCGATCGCCCCGGGCGGGTCGTGGTCGTGGTGACGAAAGACAGCCGGGACGAGGCCTACCTGTATTCCGCCCGGAACAAGGAGCGCAAGATGCACAGGGAGCTCGACCGGTTGCGGGAACTCCTCAAGCAACGCATTCTTGTGGGCCGACCGGGCGGGGGCTTCTTCATGGCCCCGAAACTCGACGACGAGACCTCCCGTTTCCTCCTGCCCAAGGAGAAGGGCGAGGAGCCCGTCGCCCGGCGGCCGCGATCGAAACGGGACCAGGCCTCCCTCACGGACTACGAGGAGGCCTAGCTCGGCGCCGGCCCGGTCCGCCGAGGGGCTGAGCCAGCCTTATATAGGCCTCCCGACTCTGAAACCCGACATGGCCCGGGGCCTCCACGCCGCCCGGAAGTTGAAGAAACACCGGCAGCGGTACCGCTGGAGCGACCGCTACTACAAGCGGCGCATGCTCCGCCTGCGGGAGAAGAGCGACCCGTTGGAGGGCGCGGCCCAGGCCCGAGGCATCGTCATCGAGAAGGTGGGCATCGAGGCGAAACAGCCCAACTCCGCCATCCGCAAGTGCGTGAAGATGCAGCTCATCAAGAACGGTCGCCAGATCACCGCCTTCGCCCCGGGGGATGGCGCCATCAACTACATCGACGAGCACGATGAGGTCCTCGTGGAAGGGATCGGCGGACGCATGGGTCGGTCCTACGGCGACATCCCGGGCGTCCGATACAAGGTCATCCAGGTTAACACGGTCTCCTTGGAGGAGCTGGTCCGGGGACGCAAGGAGAAGCCGGTGAGGTAGCGCTCTTGGCGAAGGGGAAGGCGACCAAGGGGGTCAAGGCTTCGAAAACGACGGCCAAGAGCGCGAAGAAGGCACCGGCGAAGACCGCCCCCGCGAAGAAGGCACCGGCAAAGACGAAACCCGCCGCCAAAAAAGCCCCCGCAAAGAAACCCTCCGCGAAAGCGGCGGCCAAGCCCAAGGCCAAGGCGGCCCCAAAGGCCAAGAAGGAACCCGCAAAGAAGCCGGCGAAGAAGGCGGCGGCCAAGAAAGAAGCACCCAAGAAAGAGACTCCTAAGAAGAAGACCCCCGGCAAGAAACCTCCCAAGAAGAAAGCCCCGAAGAAGGTCCCCGCCGAGAAGCCCGCGAAGAAGAAGCCGGTAGCCAAGAAGGCGCCGCCCAAGCCTAAGGCGCCGGCCAAGCCGAAGCCCGAGTTGCCGCCGAAGACGGAGGACGGCCTGCTCCTTTTCGGTCGCTGGGACCTGGGGGAGGTGGAGGTCACCGACCCCGGTCTCAGGCGGTACATGAACCTGACCCCAACCTACCTCCCCCACACGGGCGGCCGGTGGGCGAACCGCGCCTTCACGAAGGCACGCGTCAACTTGGTGGAACGCTTCGTGAACAACATGATGCGGACCGAGAAGTACACGGGCAAAAAGAACAAGACGATCAAGGTGGTCCAGAACGCCTTCGACCTCGTGGAGAAACGGGCGAAGCGCAACCCCGTCCAGGTCCTGGTGGACGGGTTAGAAAGGGCGGCCCCTCGGGAGGAGGTCACGCGTCTGCGCTTTGGGGGCATCTCCGTCCCCCGGGCTGTCGACATCGCTCCGGCCCGCCGTCTGGACTTGGCCCTGCGGAACATCACCACGGCGGCGGTGCGGGCCACGTTCAAAAGCCCCAAATCCGCCTCGCAGTGCCTCGCCGATGAGATGCTCATGGCCTCCAAGGGGGACATCAACTCCTACGCCATCGGGAAGAAGGAAGAGATGGAGCGTATCGCGGCCTCGGCGCGCTGACGGCATGCCTTCCGGAAAGAGGGAGCTGGCGTGAGTCTGATGGTGACCATGGCCCGGGAGGCGACCCTGGCGAAGGTCGCACAACGGGTCCGACCCCTCTCCCGGGGCTATGTCGAACGGTGGATCGGGGGGGAGTTCTCCCTGGCCAACCGGGTTCTCCAGAAGCACGCCAACGACATTCGGGCGTACAAGGACCTCGTCCTCCAGACCATGGACAGCCTCACCGTGGAGGAACTTCTCACGAAGTGCGAGGAGACCCGGCCGGACCTGGGAGACCTTTGGGGAAGTGACGGGGCCCATCGGCGTCTGTCGGAGGAGTGGCAGAAGGCGCGCACCGACGTGGTGGGCCTTTGAGGCCGCATTCGGTACCCTTCCCCTGAAAGCCTTTAGGTAGTCGGCGTTTCTGCTGCCGAGACTCGACAGCGACTAGGTGCCTCAATGGGACGGAAAGAGGACAACGTTCGGAAGGCGCAGGCCATCATCCACAATCCGGAGTTCATTCGGAACATCGGGACCGTCGCACACGTGGATCATGGCAAAACGACTCTGAGCGACTCCCTCATCGCCGGTGCCGGCATGATGTCCCTCGAACTCGCGGGAAAGCAGCTGCTCACGGACTACGATGAGCAGGAACAGACGCGGGGCATCACCATCAACGCCGCGGTCGCCTCGATGGTTCACGAATTCGAAGGGGATGAGTACCTCGTCAATCTGATCGACACGCCCGGCCACGTGGACTTTGGCGGGGACGTGACCCGGGCCATGCGGGCCATCGACGGCGCGATTCTCGTGGTGGACGCCGTCGAAGGCGTCATGCCCCAGACGGAGACGGTCATCCGGCAAGCCCTGAAGGAGCGCGTCCGCATCGTCCTCTTCATCAACAAGGTCGACCGGCTCATCGACGAGTTGCGCATCGACGCCGACGCGATGCAGCAACGCTTCCTCAAGATCATCGCCGGGGTGAACAAGCGCATCGCCCAGCTCCTGCCCGACGAGTTGAAGAAGGCGTGGCAGGTGAACGTCGAGGAGGGTAACGTCGCCTTCGGCTCGGCCACCCTCAAGTGGGCCATCTCCGTTCCGTTCATGAAGGAAACCGGGCTCACGTTTCGCGACATCTACCGGTACCATGAGGAAGAGAACGTCAAGGAGCTGGCCGAGCGGGCCCCCCTCCATCAGATCGTCCTCAACATGATTATCCGGCACATGCCGGACCCCCTAACCGCACAGAAGATTCGCATCCCCATCATCTGGAAGGGGCCCCCGGACTCCAAGGTCGGACGGGCCATGATGGAGGTGGACGAGGACGGACCGGCGGCCTTCGTGGTCACCAAGATCATCATCGACCCTCAGGCGGGCGAGATCGCCGTGGGTCGGCTCTTCAGCGGCACGATACGGAAAGGCGGAGAGGCCTGGGTCCTGGGCATGCCTAAGCCCGAGCGGGTGCAGACCGTCAACATGCTCGTAGGCGCCGAGCGCATTCGTGTCGACGAAATAACCGCAGGCAACGTAGCGGCCCTCGGCGGGCTGAAGTCGGCCATCTCGGGCTCGACCGTGGCGGACGACGAGGACATGATTCCCTTCGAGCGCATCGTCCACTATTCCGAGCCCGTCGTCACGGTCGCCATCGAGGCGAAGCACACCAAGGACCTCCCCAAGCTTGTGGACGCGCTGCGCATCATCGCCAAGGCCGACCCCTCCATCCAGGTCGACATCGACCAAGAGACGGGGGAACACCTCTTGTCGGGCATGGGCGAGCTGCACCTGGAGATCACGCAGTACCGCATCGTTCATGAGCATAAGGTGGAGATCGACGCCTCGCCCCCCATCGTCGTGTACCGCGAGAGCGTCCTAGCGAAAGCCGGGCCCTTCGAGGGCAAGTCCCCCAACAAGCACAACCGCTTCTTTCTGGAGGTGGAGCCGCTGGAGGAGGCCGTCGTCCAAGCCATCCTGGACGGGGAGGTTCCGACGAACCAGCGGGTCAAGAGCAACCGGGAGTTCATCGACCAATTACGGGAGCTGGGCATGAGCAAGACGGAGTCCCGGAAGATCATCTGGATCCAAGACAACAACCTGCTCGTGGACATGACGAAGGGCATCCAGTACCTCCACGAAACCATCGAGCTCATCCGGGAGGCTTTCATCGATGCGGCCACCCGGGGACCCCTGGCGGGGGAGCGCTGCATGGGGGTGAAGGTCCGGCTCATGGACGCCAAGCTCCACGAGGACTCGATCCACCGCGGCCCGGCGCAGGTCATCCCGGCCTCCCGGTCCGCCATCTACGGGGCCATGGTCCTCGCGGGCCGTATCCTGCTGGAGCCGAAGCAGACGGTGGTGCTCAACCTCTCCCAGGAGGTCATGGGCGCTGCGATCGCCGAACTCCAGTCTCGTCGCAGCGTCATCGAGGACATCAAACAGGAGGGGGACGACGTGACCATCAGCGCGAAGGCCCCCGTGGCCGAGATGTTCGGGTTCGCCACCGCCATCCGATCGGCGACGGCGGGTCGCGTGCTGTGGTCCTACGAGAACGCGGGCTTCGAGCGCCTTCCCTCGGGCTTGCAGGACGAGGTCGTGGCCGAAATTCGCGTCCGGAAGGGCCTGCGGCCCGAGCCTTACGACGCCAATTACTACGCCGCGTGAGGCGTCATCCGGGTCCACTGACAAAGGAATAAATACGCACGCCCGCTAACGAGGCCGGACATCCGGAGGGTATCCTATGGCGGAAAAACCGCACCTGAACCTCGTCTTCATCGGGCACGTGGACCACGGGAAGTCCACCCTCATCGGCCGGCTGCTCCTGGACACGGGCCACATCGAGGCGCACGTCATCGAGAAGTTCAAGAAGGAAGCCCAGGAGAAGGGGAAGCCCACGTTCGAGTTCGCCTGGGTGATGGATCACCTGAAGGAGGAGCGGGAGCGCGGCCTCACCATCGACGTGGCCCACCGGCGGTTTGAGACCGACAAGATCTACTTCACCATCATCGACGCCCCCGGCCACCGGGACTTCGTGAAGAACATGATCACGGGGACCTCCCAGGCCGACGGAGCCGTGCTCGTGGTGGCCGCTCCTGAGGGAAGCCAGGCCCAGACCCGGGAGCACGTCTTCCTCGCTCGGACCCTCGGCGTGGAGCAGCTCATCGTGGGCATCAACAAGATGGACGCCACGAAGCCGGCGTACGACGAGGCGCGGTACAAGGAGGTCCACGAGGAGGTGGGGAAGCTCCTGAAGTCGGTCGGGTACGACTCGGCGAAGGTGCCCTTCATTCCCATCTCCGCCTACGCGGGGGACAACGTGGTAGAGAAGTCAACGAACTTGGGATTCTACGACGGGGGGACGCTCCTGGACACCATCAACAAGATGACGGCCCCCGGGAAGCCCACCGACAAACCCCTGCGCCTGCCGGTCCAGGACGTGTACTCCATCACCGGCATCGGGACCGTCCCGGTCGGGCGCGTCGAGACGGGTCTGCTGAAGCCTGACATGAAGGTGAGTTTCCAACCTTCGGACAAGGTGGGCGAAGTAAAGTCCATCGAGATGCACCACGAGACCATCCCCCAGGCGGAACCGGGCGACAATGTCGGGTTTAACATTCGCGGTGTCGCCAAGGATGAGATTCGGCGGGGGGACGTGTGCGGATCGGCCGACGACCCGCCCACGGTGGCCCGGTCCTTCATCGCCCGCATCGTCGTCCTCAACCATCCCAGCGTGGTCACGGTGGGCTACACCCCCGTCTTCCACGCCCACACCGCCCAGGTCGCGTCCCGGTTCGAGGAACTCCAGGAGAAACTGGATCCGAAGACGGGGGCGGTGAAGGAGAAGAACCCGCAGTTCCTGAAGACGGGGGACGCGGCCACCGTGAAGATCGTGCCTACACGGCCGTTGGCCGTGGAGAAGTTCGCGGACTTCCCGCAGCTCGGCCGCTTCGCCATCCGCGACATGGGCCAGACCGTGGCCGCGGGCCAGATCATCGACATCGAGAAGCGGTAACCCTTTTAGGCCGCCCCCGCTTGAACGGGGAGGCCATGGTGCAGACCGCACGCATCTCTCTCAGCGGCACAGACGCCAAGAAGGTGGACGGCGTCTGCGGCCAGATCCGGGCGATCAGCGAACGCACCGGCGTCAACATGCGGGGCCCCATCCCCCTCCCCACCAAACGCTTGCGAGTTCCCGTGCGCAAGAGTCCGGACGGAGAGGGGGCCGAGACGTGGGACCGGTGGGAAATGCGAGTCCACAAGCGCCTCATCGACCTGGACGCGGACGAACGGGCCCTCCGCCAGCTGATGCGGATTCAGGTGCCCGACGGGGTCAACATCGAGATTGTGCTGCGTGGTTAGTCCGACGTTCCTCGAACGGGGCCGAACAGCTCATCCAAGACTTTTTCCTCGGCCCTTCGCAGCTGCTTGCTGACAGCCGCCTTGGACACGCCGGCGATTTCGGCCAGGTGGGACAAATCGGTCCGCGCGGGCGACTTGTAGTAGCCCAGCCCATGGGCAAGCTGGAGGAGGTGGCGCTGCCGTTCCGTCAGGTTCCCTAGCGGCTGAAGATCGGTCCCCGCAACCTGCCGTGATTTCTCGACGGCGTAGTCCATCCCAAGCCGGTCCAGGATTTCCCGCAGACCACGCAGCTGCGCGTCGGTCGTGTGGAAGGAGACACGAGTCCGGTCCGCCTGGAACGTGAAGGGGCGCGCGGGAAGGATGTCAGAGCCAAGCAGACCGAAGACTTCGCCCATGCCCTCGGTCATCGAGACGCGCAGGAGGGCCGTGTACCCGGTGCCTTCGTCGTTCACCTCCAAGAGCTCGAAGTGTCGCAGCCCGTATTTCTCCCGCAATTCCGCAGCCCGGCCTCGCACTTCCTCGGTGGACGGGCCGGGGTCTCGCCGGGTGATCCGAGCCAACAGCGTGATGTCCTCCTTCGCCAGGCGGAAGGCCTGGATGACCTCCAACGACTCGTTGTGCTCGAAGAACCGGCCGGGGAATAGGCCCAGACCGACGAGGCTGACGGTTGGAATCGAGAGGGTCACGAGGCGCATCGAATCCCTGGTTGACTGTTAAACCTTCATTCCCATATACAAGTCGCCCCGCTGAATGCCTTGGTACGCATGGGAGCAGAAGAAGACGTTTCCGTCATCACGTGTGATCTGAACGGCCTTGTGGAAGAGTACGGCGCGGGCGCCGAGGAGATCTTTGGTTACAAGGCCGAGGAACTCATCGGCAAGGAGTCCGTGGCGATCTTCCATCAACCGGACAAGGTTGCGACTCTCGTCCCGCGCCTCCTGAAGACCGCGGTGGACGAAGGCGAGTTCAAGGAAGAAGTGACCATGGTCCGGAAGGACGGTTCGGAGTTTCCTGCCATCCTCACGGTTCGCCCCATTCACCGGGAAGGGGAGCACGTGGGGTACATGGGGTATACGGAACCGCTCTGAGGCGCCCCCTTGGCCGCGAAGACAGCGGACGCGCAGGAGGCCACCGAAGGCCAACTCTGGCTTCGTGCCCTACGGGCCCCGTTCCTCGTAGCCTCGGTCCTCCCGTTCTTGGTCGGGGTCCTGGCGGCCTATCAGGCCGCGAACGTCTTCGACCCGCTGCTGTTCGCGCTGTCCTTCGTGGGCGTGATCCTGTTCCACCTCGCCACGAACATGCTGAATGACAACTTCGACTTCCGGAGCGGGAACGACCTGGCCGTCGAGCATCAGAACCCCTTCGCGGGGGGAAGCCGGGTCCTCATCACGGGGCGGGTCAACGTGAACGTGCACCTCGCCGTCGCGCTCACCCTCTTCGCCGCGGGGATCGCCGTCGGGCTGCTCATCTTCATCCTCCTCGGAGGATTCGGAACCCCGGCAGGCCAACTCCTCTTCGTGATCGGGGTCATCGGCGCGGGCACGGTATATTCCTACGTGGGCCCGCCATTGAAGCTGGCGAACCGAGGGCTGGGGGAGGTCTTCGTGGGGCTGGCCTTCGGACCCCTCGTCGTCATCGGCGCATTCCTGGTGCAGACGGGGACAGTGACCCTCGGCGCGGTCTTCCTCTCGCTCTCCATGGGCCTCCTCGTGGCGGCCATCCTGTGGATCAACGAGTTTCCCGATGTCAGCGCGGACGTCTCGGTGGGGAAGAGGACGTTGATGTCCCGAGTGGGTCCGGAGCGTGCCGTGAACGTCTACGTGGGGCTCGTCGCGGCGGCCTTCCTCATGCCCGTTTTGGCCTCCCTCTTCGGGTTGGTTCCGCCGACGACCCTGCTAACCCTCCTGGCGCTGCCTTTCGCGGTGCGGGCCGCGCGCGGCCTGCGGGCGAACTACCGGGATCCCCACGCGCTGATCCCTTCGAACGCGGGAACGATTGGCTTTACAGTGGTGTTTTCGATCCTGCTGCTGGTTGGATTGGCTCTTGGCATCTGGATCCCCTTCTGACCGGGCGACCTGCCCCCCCAGCGAATTCCTAAATGCCGAACAGGGTCGCGGCGTAACGGGTGAGCAGGACTGCCACGACCGTCAAAATGAGCGCCAGGAGACGGCCCACGATCCGCGTGTCGAAGGGCCAATCGTAGATTTCATGGATCCGACGCTCCTCGCGGTCAAGGCTTGCTGCCTTTTCCAAGCGCGCGAGGCGACTCATCACGTCCAACAGCGTCGGCTCATCAACAGGCTGCGCGGTCGCGACTTCCGTCTCCCGTTCAGCGAACTGCTTCCGAAGCGAGGCATGGGCCAGCTCTCGCTCCCGAACCATCCTCCTGTGGACGGAGTAGAGCGGGAAGATGAACATCACGACGCCCACGACGACGAGCGCCACAATGAGAAACAGGAGGGGGCTTGCGGTGGCCACGAAGGAGACCCACAGGGAGGCGATGCCGATGGCGACAAGGTAAGGCCACGCTAGGGCGAACGACAGGGCCCCCAGGGGGCGGAGGCCCAAAGCGGGGTCCTCCGTGTACGACGTGAGCTGC
>JAZFPV010000087.1:0-7287 GCA_036444795.1 Thermoplasmata archaeon | reverse complement strand
GAAGAGGTAGCCGCCGTCCAGAGGGACCGCCGGTAGGGCGTTGGTCAAGCCCAACATGAGGTTGATCCAGAAGAGCCAGTAGATGACGTTCGCCAGCACGAAAAAGGCAGAGGCGGGGAGGATGGCCCAGGCCCCCGTCACGGTATAGAAGTCCGTGAGGGGGGGTTGCATCGGGCTGATGCCGTTGAAGGGGAAGAGCAGGAAGAAGAGGAAGGCACCTCCGACCCCCAAGCGCTGGCTCGACACGAAGGGATTGTAGATATCGGGATTCGTGCTGATCGTACCGACGCCGATGAACCCCTTCCCACGATCCGCTTCCTGGTCGGTGAAGTCGAAGCGGTCTCCCAGGGTGATTTGGCGGTTGAAACTGCCCTGATTCTGAAAGAGATCCACGGAGAGGACCTGGCCGGCTATCGTCTGCCCCAGGATTTGGGTGAACTGGGCGGCGGTCTCCACAGCCACGCCATCAATGTGGGTGATAATCATGCCCTCGGCCAAGCCCTCCATCGCCGCAGGACTGTCGTCGACGATGCTCGTGATGCCCATACCGGGTGCCTTCGCCTGGACCGCGGACATCATTCCAAGGGAGAAGATCAGGGCGAGGAGAACGGCGAGAACCACGTTAGAGCCCGGTCCCGCGGCGAAGATGGCGGCCCGCTTCGGACGGTCCAAGGCCTGCATCTCTTCCTCATCCGGCTCGACGAAGGCCCCGATGGGGACAATGAACAGGAGAATGCCGAGAGACTTGATCTTGACCTTCCACTTCCGGGCGAGGATCCCATGGGAGAACTCGTGGACGATGATGGCCACTGCGAGCGCGAGGATCCCGTAGCTAAGCGGGATGAAGGGATTGATGCCCGGCAGACCGAGGAGCACCTGCGGGGGAGGCGCGTTTTCCGGCGGGATCTGGGACACCAGGGTCGCCGTCCAGATGAGCAGAGCCGTCATTCCCACCATGGTCACCGCGACCAGAATGACGAAGACGCGACCCATCGCGCCCCAACCCTTCAACTGAGCGATTCGCTCGATCAAGGCGCGGCCCCGGAGGGTCTTGGCCATGAGGAAGGGGCCCATGAGGGTCAGGCCCACGCGACTCAGTAGCCCCCGCCGCTCGAGGAGGTAAAGGCCGAGAATCCAGCCTGCAAAGGCAAGAAATACGATGGTAATCTCGTGGAACGTCAACCGGTTCTCACACCCCGCTCCTGCCTTAAGAGTTTCTCCGGTTAGGAAGCCTGACGCCGCACCCACACGTCGTCCGCCATGCCCTTGTAGAGGGCCTCGTACTCCTCGCCCTCCTCTTGTGCGTCCTGAAGGGCGTCCTTGACGCGGTCCACGCGGAGGATCCAATAGTGGAGACGCCACAGCTTGCCGGGCGTCACCAGGACTTCCTCCTGGCGGGTGCCCAACAGGCCTTCTTCTTCCAGCATGTAGAACACGTCTCGGTCATCCGGTCTGAGGACGTTATCCACTACCTCCGTGCCGTACCCGAAGAAGCCGAGGAGATATTCCGCGAGTTCCCCGACTTCGCTGGTGCCCATGCCTCTGCCACCCAGCAGTGCGACAAGTGCCTCCCGCATCTCTAGAAAGGTGACGACGCTCAAGGGCCTCGTCCCTTGTCTAGCCCCGTGTTTTGGTAAAAGGATAGCGAGACTGTTCTCACGAGTGATATTCAAGCCAGGGAAATGCCCTGATTCGAGTTCGACCCCATCTCACGCCTGTGAAGCCCGATCAGGGAATCTCGCTACTCCAGCCCTAGGACCCGGATCCTACCCATGCACCCAGATGCTCCCCGAGCCTCGGCGCTTGATGGGAAGTGGCGGGACCGCGTACGAGAGCTCAAGCAAAAAAATCGTCTCTCAACTTCCACTCTCCATGGTCTGATGAAGATCGAGCCAACTCAACCAATCCGGGTCCACATCAATCTGCCACAGGAGGCAGTCGAGTTCCCCCAGGTGGGCCAGCTCATCGACGAATGAATGAAACAGGATGTGCTTCATGGAACTCTTCCGCTTCCGGCTCCCCTCCAGGGCAAACTTCTGCTCGAGGGACTTGCGGGTCAAGTCCCGCAACAGATTCCTCGTCCTCTCTGCGACGTTTCGATGGTATGTCTCGACAGCCTCGAGGGTTCGGAATGAAAGCGGATCGACGTCCCATGTGCCGTCTTCGCGGCGGGTCACGTGCTTCTCAAGATCCGGACTCGGCTCCGGCCAGGGTTTTTTGGGGTAGTGCAGCCAGGATTCTTCGACATCCAAGAGATGGACAAAGATCCCGAGCATGGAGTTCCAGGTCGCCCCTCGGTCTACGGCGACTTCTTCCCAGCCCCGCCCCCGGAACTTGTCCAGGAACCGCTCCCGGGACTCGACTAAGAACTCGTACATTTGCACGAAGTCCGATGGGTCCATCGCCCGTGTGAGGGGCCTTGTCCATATGAACGGCGCCCGCTTGGTCCACCTCATGTACGCGATGCTGTATATGACCGTAGGAGACGCGGAGGAGGCCCGGTCCATCGTTCTACGCCTGGTCGAGGAAGGCCTCGTAGCGTGCGGGAACATCTTCCCCATCCAATCCATCTACCGCTGGAAGGGGAAAATTGAGGAAGAACAGGAGGTCGCCGTCATCATGAAGACGCGTCGGGAGCTCGTCGAACCGGCGATCGCGGCCGCGCGGGAGGCCCATTCCTACGAGGTCCCCTGCGTTGTGGCCTATGCGATGGAGGCCGGCTCCGAGGACTACCTTCGCTGGATCGACACCTCTACGTCCGTAGGGTAATCGCCGCGTACCCCACCACGTCCCGCATCGAGGCGACCTCCCCCGAGTGCCCGTACTTCAATAGCTCCCCCCTCGGGCCATCGAGGGCCACAAGCGCCGCGGCCACCGGGCCGTAGCCACACATGCTGATGCGTTCCTCCTCGACGGCGCGCAGAAACGCCTTCGGGTCCCCTGCCAGGATCCCATTAATAGCCCGACGATCTTTGACCGCGGCGACCTCGGGCAGCACGTAGTGAGAGAAGTCGGTGGAGGCCAGGATGACGGCGTTCCGGCCCTCCAGGATGGCCCTCAGCCGGTCTCCCACTTCGAGGGCGGCCTGGTAATCCTGGATGCCCATACAGAGGGCCACCATGGAGACGTCGGGCCGTAGGTGCTGCAAGAAGGGAACCTGGACCTCCAGGGAGTGCTCGTGGCGATGGGCCTCCATGTCCCCCTCGATGGCGCCCTGCGTCAGCTCCTCGGCCAGGTCCCTATCCACCTTGGCCACGCCCAGGGGTGTCTGGAAATCGTCCATCGCGACCGCGAGCGGCAGGCCCTTGCCCGTGTGGTTAGGACCGAGGATGACGAAGGTGTCCGGAAGCCCGTCCTCTGCAAGCGCCAGGTACGCATGGGCCGCGACGGGTCCGGAGTACATGTAGCCGGCGTGGGGCACCACGAGGCCCGCGAGGCTCCGTTCCGTCCCGTGGTGTGTCGGTAACCGGCCGGGGCCTAGGGGAGAGGCGTAGCAGGCTTCGATCTCGGTAACGAGGGCTTCTCTCTCTGCGGAGTAGAACTGCCCGGCCACCGCGGGGGGTCGCATCGGACCCCTAGAGCGTGGCTTCGAAATCCTCGATGGTCCGCGGAAAGTCCTTGTCGCCCTTGATAAGGCCCCGTACCTTCAGAATCTCGCGTGCGAGAAGCCAGTATACGGTGGCCAACGCCCTTCTCCCCTTGTTGTTGGTGGGGATCACCAGGTCCACGTACTTCGTCTCGTTGTTCGCATCGCTGAGGGCGACGACAGGGACCCCCACGTTGACCGCCTCTCGCAAGGCCTGCTGGTCCGCCGCCGGGTCCGTGACGACGATCACCCGGGGTTCGGAGTACTGGGGCAACTCGGGATTCGTAAGGGTTCCCGGGACGAAGCGCCCGGGGAAGGCCTTCGCGCCGACGGTTTCGGCGAAGATCCGGGCGGGCTTCTGACCGTACTGCCGGGCGGCCACGACGAGAATCTCCTCCGGCTCGAAGGTGGCCAGGAAGCTGGCGGCGTCCCGAATCCGGGAGTCCGTCTGTTTGATGTCCAGGACATAGAGGCCGTCGGTCCGGACCCGATAGATGAAGGACTTCATGTCGGCGCTCTTCTGCTGGGTGCCAATGTGGATCCCGCTGGTGAGATACTCGTCCTCCGGGATCAGCAGGGGTCCGGTCTCCTCGGTCGCGGTATCCGTCGTGTCGGCCATGCTAGCTCAGCTCCTCTTCGATTCGAATGAGTTCATTCAACTTGGCGATTCGCTCCCCCCCCACGGCCCCCGTCTTGATTCCCTCACAACGGAAGGCGACCGCCAGGTGGGCGATGGTCGCGTCCGGGGTTTCTCCGCTGCGGTGGGAGAGGATCGTTTGGAGGCCGTGGCCATGGGCATAGTCCACGGCCATCCAGGTGTCCGTGAGCGTACCAATCTGGTTGGGCTTGATCAGGACACCGCTGGCGGACCCGGCCTCCACACCGGATCGGATGCGATCCACGTTGGTCACGAAGAGGTCGTCCCCGATAATAAGGCAACGGTCTCCCACGCGGGAGGTCAGCTCGGCAAAGCCGCCGAAGTCGTCCTGCTCCAGGGGGTCCTCCACGGCGTAGAGCTCGTACTCATCGATCAACTCCGACACGTAATCGACCTGTTCCTCCGCCGTCCGGGCACGGTCTCGGTAACGGTATTTCCCCTTCTGATAGAACTCGGAAGCCGCCATATCCAAGGCGGGGCGGCAGGGGAACCCCATCTCGTCCTGGATCTGCGTGCAGGCGTCCGCCACCAGTCGCAGTGCCTCCTCGTCGGCGATTGCCGCGGTCCAGGCCCCCTCGTCACCCCGTCCGATGGCGGCCTCGGGGAGCTTGGACCGGAGGGCCTCTCCTACGCGGGCGTGGGCCCGCGCATTCGCGTTCACAGAATCGGCCGCGGTGGGACCCAGGGCCACGCTCAGGAACTCCTGAATGACCGTCCCCCCCGGGGCGTGGGCTCCTCCGCCGAGGAGGTTGCCGAACGGGTGAGGCATCCGGTTGGCCGTCATGCCTCCCAAGTAACGGTAGAGCGGCAGGGATAAGGCGTCGGACGCGGCCTTGGCAGCGGCCAAGGAGGTGGCCACGGCCACGTTGGCCCCCAGGAAGGAAAAGTCGGCGGTCCCGTCCGCCTCCCGCAGGGCGCCGTCCACTTCTTCTTGGAAGATCGCGTCGAGCCCAACGACATTGGGGCGCACGTGGGTGTCGAACCGTTCCAAGGCCAAGTCTAACCTCCCCTCAGGGTAAGCCACGGCCTCGTGGGCGCCCGTGCTCGCCCCGCTCGGGGCGGAAAAGCGGCCGAATCCGTTGGTGGTGTGGATGTCCACCTCCACGGTGGGATGCCCTCGGCTGTCCAGCACCTTGCGAATCGCCAGGTCCTCGATGAGGGTAATATCGACACCTCCGAGAGGGCGACGAGCCTCCCTCGAACCCCTTAGCGGAGTCCGTATATAATCTTTGGAGCCTGTTTCTGGTTATCCAGGTTGAGAATAACGACCGAAACGTTTAAAAAAGGAACGCTAATCCCGTGCCTGGTCAGTCATGGTCGAAGCCTACTGCGTAAAGTGTAGGGCCAAGAGAGAGATCCAAAACCCCCAGAAAATCACCATGAAGAACGGCAAGCCCGCCACGAAGGGTACGTGTCCTGTCTGCGGAACGGCCGTCTTCCGGATTGGGGGCTAAGCGGACCGCTCCCGCCCCGCCCTACCGCCAACCCACCAGCCACTTGCCCGCCTCGGGAGAACTTGTGTTCTCGACCGCTCGGCATCCGAGTCCTTTTTAACGCGCGCTTTTGCTAGCTTCGTGAGCGGATCGCATGAAGGCGCCACGGATGCGGGTTCCCCCACCGGGACCGAAAGCCCGTAAGATCATCGAGAGAGACGGGCGGTTCCTCGCCACGAGCACGAAGACGCTGCCGCTGGTCGTCCAACGCGCCAAGGGGTCCGTAGTCGAGGACGTGGACGGAAACCGCTACATCGACTTCACGTGCGGGGTATCGGTCACGAACCTGGGCCACGTGAACGACGACGTCCGGGCGGCCGTGGAGGCCCAGCTGGGCGAGTTGTGGCACATGGCCGGCACGGACTTCTACTATCAGATTCAGACCGATCTCGCCGAGGTCCTCGCGCGGCTGACCCCCGGCGACTTTCCCAAGAAGGTCTTCTTCACCAACTCCGGAACGGAGTCCATCGAGGCGGCCATCAAACTGGCTCGGTGGAACCGGCCGGGGAAGCAGTTCTTGGCCTTCATTAACGCCTTCCACGGCCGGACGATGGGGTCCCTTTCCCTGACCTCCAGCAAGGGCGTCCAGCGCGAGCGATTCTTCCCCCTCATGCCCGGAGGCAACCTCGTCCCGTACGCCTACTGCTACCGCTGTCCGTACGGTCTGACCTACCCGGACTGCGACATCTGGTGTGCCCAGGTCATCGAGGACCAGTACCTCCGCACCGTGGTTCCCCCGTCCGAGCTCGCTGGCCTTGTCTTCGAGCCCGTTCAGGGAGAGGGGGGATACGTGGTGCCTCCGCCGGGGTGGACGGAGGAAATCGCGCGGATCGCAAAGGATCACGATATCTTGCTCATCGCCGACGAGGTGCAGACCGGACTGGGCCGGACGGGCCGCATGTTCGCCGTGGACCACGCGGGGATCGTTCCCGACGTCGTCGCCATCGCGAAGGGGCTGGGATCGGGCCTCCCCATCGGGGCGATCATCTTCAACGCTGACTTGGACTTCGGCGTCTCGGGGGCCCACAGCAACACCTTCGGCGGGAATCCCGTGGCCTGCGCCTCGGCTCTGGCCTCCCTGCGCATCCTCGAGGAGCAAAAGCTGCCCGAGCGCGCCGCACGCCTCGGGGAGAGGGTGCACAAGCGGTTGGAGGAGTTGAAAGAGGATTTGCCCCTCATGGGGGACAACCGGGGGCTGGGACTCATGCGGGCCACCGAGTTCGTGATGGACGGTGAGGGGAGGAAACCCGCGGTCAAGCAGAGAGATGCCATCCTCAGCGAGGCCCTCCGCCGGGGCCTGATTCTCCTTCCGAGCGGCACGTCGGTGATCCGTTACCTTCCTGCCCTGACCATCGATGAGGATCTGTTGGAGACAGGAATGGACATCCTTGCCGACTCCATCCGGACCGTCGCCAAGGCCTCGTAGGGTGTCCCTAGGCGCTTCAGGGGCTTACTGAGGTGTCGCCGGGCTGAGACGGGAGGCTCATAAAACCCCCGGGTGAGGATACGGTGGGGGCGGGCAAAGCGAGCTTCTTCCGGCGCCGCCCGCG
>JAZFPV010000086.1:0-3030 GCA_036444795.1 Thermoplasmata archaeon | reverse complement strand
TTTGAGTACACCTTTATCGCAGAAAAGTTCCCTTCTCTCTTCGTCCGGCTGGTCTCTCGAATGCTTCGCCTTTTCTCTGCAAGAATGGCCTATCCCATGGTCAGAATACATGGAGTCAAGGATGTTTGAATTCCAGTCAGCCTGCGATCGCGTAGGCTGGTCTTGGCGTTAGAAAACGAGGGAAGCGGAGTCCGTCCGCAAGGATCGGAAAGCAGGGGCATACCTTGTCGATACACAACCCGCGTTTCGCGAGTTCGAGGGCCGTGGCCGCGGCGATGCTGGTCTTGCCCACGCCGCCCTTGCCCGTGAAGAGGAGGATCCGCAAGGTGGATTGAGGCGACGGATTCCGATAAAGGCTTGTCCACCCCGCAGGAAGGAACATCTTATCCCGAGGCCCGATGGGTGTTCGATGGGCGAGGCGGAGGCGGCCGTCGCGCGAGAAACTGCCGGAAGCAACCTCTTTCGTCGGCTGCGGGGCCGGTTCTACCGATGGCGCGGGCCGACGTTCGGACTCCGGGAGGCCCTTCTGTGGTCCACGGCGTTGGATACGTGGCACCGTTACGCTGCTCTCATGGAGGCGTTGGGGGGGCGCCTCTTCCCCGAGGCGCGGATTCTCGAAGTGGGTCCCGGGTGGTTCGGCCTCGAGTTCTTCCTTCCTCGTGGACCCAATCAGGGGACCCGGCTGGTCCAGGTGGACATTCGGTCCCGCCCTCTAGCACGCCTTCCCCAGGACGGAATGAGGCTGATTGGGAGCGGGGCGACCCTACCTGCTCGAGAGGACGCCTTCGACTTCGTGGTGGCCATGGATGTGTTTGAGCATGTGCCTAGGGAGGCCCGGGGGTCCTTCGCCGAGGAGATACGGCGCGTCGCCGGACGGGCGGCGTTCCTCCACATGCCCCTGATGAGCGAGGACGGGACCTATCAGGCGGCCTCGAGTGACAAGGCCTTCCAACGTTGGTTTGAGGGTCGGTTCGGACGACGCGAGCCGAACATCGACGAGCACCTCGCGGCGGGCCACCCAACCCTCGAGGAACTGCGGGGCTCCTTCCCCGGAATCGAGGTTCACCCGACCCAGAGCGTGGGGGACTGGCTCTGGTACATGAAAGCGGAACGCCTCATGTCCCGACGGGCCCTGATTGGCCTGATCCGGTATCTGCGTGCACCGCGGGAAGGCCCCCCCTTTTACAGCGGCCTCGGAGTCTGGGAAGCGGGCTAGGCCGGGGGAGGCCACCGGCGAGCGATTTCGCGGCGCCAGGGGAGGAGCCCGTCGATCAACCCGGAGAGGAGGTAGCGGGGAGAGTGCTTCGAAGTCGGACTTACGAGCGACTCCAAGAGCTGGTACGGGACTGTGAGAAACAGGACATGGAAGGCGGTAAGCAACCCGCGGCCCCGGCTTCCATTGTCCCGCATCACGAGGATGCGGTTGCGGACGCTGTAGTAGGAAACCAGGCCGGGAACGCGTCGAGTCGTCGATCCGCGCCGGTGGGAGATCTTCGACCCCGGGACGACGCGGAAGTGCCATCCGGCGGCCCGGATGCGCAAGCAAAGGTCGACGTCCTCGTAGAAGGCGAAGTATTCCTCCTTGTATCCCCCGGTGTGTTCGAGGAGCTCGCGCGGGAGGAATGGGAGCTCGGTGTAATCGGCGAGAACGTCGGTGGGAACCTCTCTTTCACCGTGGGCGATGAGACCGGTGAGGCCCGTGTAGCTCAGCTTGTTTCCGGCGTTGTCTAGAAGGCCGTCGTCATCCGCTTGAAAGAGGGCCGGATAGGGCACCGTTCCTTCTCTCGCGGCCTCAACGAGCGGCTCGAGGAAGCCCGGATCCAACGTCATGTCGTTGTTCAGACAGAGGATGTGATCTCCTCCCCCCTCCAGACCCGCCCGAATCCCGGCGTTCATCCCTCCCCCGTAGCCGCGGTTTTCGGGGAGACGGATCAGGGACACTCCGGGGAAGGAGGCAGCGACCCGATCGGGACTCCTATCTTGCGAGCCATTGTCGACGAGATACACGTCGAGAGGTTGGTAGGTAAGCCGGGTCGTCGAATCGAGGCATCTCTCCGTGGCTTCCCAGTCATTCCAGTTCAAGATGATGAGGGCGATGCGGGGAGAATCGACCATCGTGGGACCTCAGGTGGCTACGAGATAGCTGAGGATTTCCGCTGAGCGCTTAAACCTCTCACTGCGTTGAAGTGGCCTCTAGGTCGGGGTTAGAGTCCCGAGACCACGCATGAATCGTCCAGAACCAGCCCGAAACTCTGGCCGGTTGCTGTTCCAAAGTCTTAACTAGCTTTCTCATTATCGCAGAACGAAATATGTTTGTTGAGATTATGGGTATCCTAGCGACTGCCCTAGCTATTCTATTCTTTTCCATCAGCGCGTACAACGTGGTCCTCATTTTCGTCGGGCTCCGGATGGCTCGGGGGTGGCCCCGCGTCTTCGATAAGGGGTCGCTTCGAAACCCGGTGGACCTGCCGAAGGTGAGCATCATCGTCCCCGCGAAGGATGAGGAGCTGCTGATCGAGGGGGCGATTCGGTGCGCCCAGGCCCTCGACTATCCGAAGGAGATGTACGAGATTATCGTGGTCACCGACGGCTCGCAGGACGCGACGCAAGAGACCGCCGAGCGCCTGCAGGCCGAGGTCGGTAACCTCGCGGTTCTCCACGAGCCCAAATGCACGGGAAAGCCGGCGGCCCTGAACCGGGGTCTTCGACCGGCCAAGGGAGAGGTCGTTGCGATCTTCGATGTGGACTCGCGATATGAGCCCGACCTCCTCTTGCGAGTCGCCAAGTTCCTCCACGACCACCCCGAGACCGAGGTGGTCCAGGCCGTCCCCAAGATCGTGGACGCCGATGAGAACGTGATTACGAGGATCAATTCGTATGAGATGCTCTTTTGGTACGAGGGGCTCCACACAGCCAAGGACAAGTACGGGCTCTTCATGCACCTCGCCGGGGCGGCCTTGTTCGTCAAGAGGGAGGTCTTCGATCGCATCGGCACCTGGGATGAGACATCCGTAACGGAGGACCTGGAGT
>JAZFPV010000085.1:0-3533 GCA_036444795.1 Thermoplasmata archaeon | reverse complement strand
GTACGCCTCGAACACCGGATCGAAAGACCCCGAAAGGGACAGGGAGAGGGCCGGGAAGAGAAGTTCGTGATCGGGGAATCCCATTTCGCGAGCCACGAGGGAGCGAGGTCCGTCGGCCCCGATGACGACGGTCCCACGGACGCGGGTCCGGGGCGTCACAAGGTCTCCGTTGTCGAACCTCAGAAAGGGTGTTTCGGTCCACAATTCGACCCCCTCGTCACCCGCCCTCCGCGCGAGGTAGCGATCCAACCGGTTCCTCCAAATGGAATGGCCTTGAAAGTCGACCTCGAAGGCCCGCCCGGAAGGTGCGTACGCGCGGGCCCGCTCGAGAAAGCGACCTAGGATCCGAGGGGGCAGGTCAAAGAGGTCTTCGAACCCTTCCGTGTCCGTGCAGATGCGTCGAATCTCCTCCAAGGAGGGAAGGAACTCCCCACATCGGACGGGTTCGCCCACCGTCTTGGCCTTCTCGAGAACGAGGACGGAGGCGCCCTGCAAGGCGGCCTCCTCAGCGGCCGTGGACCCCGCCGGCCCGGACCCGATGACGACGACATCATATCGCGGTCGACTCAGGGAACAGCCCCCTTCAAGGCCAGGATATCCCGTGGTGCTTGACGTAGGATTCGCACGAGTCCAGGCTCGGAACCGTCCCATCCCGAGGCCTCGGCCTCCGCCCGCTGGACCTCGCGGATCATATGATCCTGGAGACGGGGCAGCCACTCCCCCTCCCATCCGTCCTGGATGTCATCGGCCATCTGATAGGCGACTCCGAGGTGAAGGCCAAACCGGCGGAAGCTCTCGGCCTCACGGCCCGAGGCCAAGGCCCCGAAGGCGCTGGCCGCAGCGAAGAGGCGTCCGGTCTTGAGTTCGATGTTGCGTCGGTAGGCCTCCCACGAGACCGTTTCGGGCGTCTCTTCCAGGTACGCCCCCAGACACATCGAGACCCAAGCCTCGGAGAGAGTTTGCGCACACGCTGCCCCGTGCTGGGCGGCGAGATTGAGGGCGATGCTGGGGAGGGTGAAGCCCGTGGTGACCGCCTGCCGAAGGTCCTCCGCGAGGTGCAGGGCCGCCTTCCCTCGCCGCTCCCCGTGCCCATCTAAGATGTCGTCGAGGCAGAGAGAAGCGCAGTGCGTCAATTCCGCGCTGCATGCCAGATCGAGGGCTACCTGTCGGTCGCCACCAAGGGCTTCGGACACCAGAAGGGTGAGGGTCGGGCGCAGCCGCTTGCCCCCTTCGACGACGTACCGATAGGAATCCCTCAGGGCTCCGTTGTCGACCGCCTCGCGGAGCCGTCTCTCGATGAGGGGGAGGACCGAAGATCGATAGGCTTCCAGGGATTGCACCCTACGCATCGCTCCGCCCCATACCCGTCCCCATCCATCCATCGAGGACCGGCGATCTAGGGAAGACCCCCTCGCTATTAAATCCGCGGACCGCCCAGGCACTCCTTAAGAACAGACAGGTCCTAGCGGAGGCCCTTGGCTTTGGACGCGTCTCTCCGGCGGAAGGCAGCGGCCCTCCGCGAGACGATGCGGGACCGCGGAGACCTCCTGGTCGCCTTCTCCGGCGGGGTCGACAGTGGCCTGGTGTGCAAGCTCGCCGTGGATGCGTTGGGGTCTCGGGCCCTGGCCGTGACCGCCCAGGCGGAGAGCCTCCCCAAACGGGAGTTCTTTGCTGCTCGCCGGTTCGCGGCGGAAATGGGAATTCGTCATCGGATCGTCCGATACTCGGAGCTTGCCAACGAGGCGTATGTCGAGAATCCGACGAACCGATGCTACTTCTGTCGGCAGGACCTAGGGCGGGCCCTCCGACCCATCGCTGAGGAGGAGGGAATCGAGACCATTGCCGACGGCGTCCTGGCCTCGGACTTGGGGGCGTGGCGACCCGGGATCCAAGCAATGAACGAGGCAAGGTTTTGGCACCCTCTCGTCGATGAGCAGATGGACAAGGAGCAGACCCGCCGGATGGCCCGGGGACTCGGTCTTTCCTTCCATGCGAAGCCCAGCATGGCGTGTCTCTCCTCCCGCATCCCCTATGGGCAGGCGGTCACGCAGGAGAGGTTGGGGAGGATTGAGCGTGCGGAGAGCCTCCTCTACGACCTCGGCTTCCGTGAGGTGCGTGTCCGGCATGTCGGCCAGATTGCGCGCGTGGAGGTGGCCGAGGCGGAGGTCTTTCGATTGCAGGAATCTCCCCTGCGATCCCACATCTCCCAGGCCTTCCAGGCCCTGGGCTTCACGGAGGTCGAAGTGGATCCCAGGGGTTACCGAACCGGCAGCCTCGACGAGGCTCTCAGTACCCCTTGACCGGCACCGGGGGGGAGACGAACAAAGGTTTATGCCCGGCCCCAGGGATTTGTAACCGCATGGCGGTGACCGTCGAGACGACGGAGAGCGAGGAGATGGTGCTGAAATACATGTGGCTCCTCCAGCACAACGACGACGGGGCCCCCGCCAAGACCGGGCAGCTGGCGGAGCACATCGAGGTCTCCCCCTCCAGCGTCACGGAGATGCTCGACAAGCTTCAGAGCAAGGGGCTGGCGGAGCACATCAAGTACCAGGGGGCCTCCCTCACGAAGGAGGGGGAAGGGATCGCCGTGAGCATCCTGAAACGCCACTGCGTCATGGAGTGGTTCATGGTGCAGGTCCTCGAGATCCCGGAGGGCCAGTTCCACGACGAGGCCTGCGAGATGGAGCACGTCCTCACGGACAGCACCGCTGGGAAGCTCCGTTCCCTCACCGACCAGCCCGACACGTGTCCCTCCTGCTACGACCTGAACCAGCTCCACTGCCAGTATCTGGTGCCAGGCGAGGTTCCCCGCCGTTAGACTGTCACCTCCGGGGTATATTTTCGGCAGTCCGAAATCCCTAAATACGACCCAGGGTTCAACGCGATTGCAAGTTTAGGCAACCCGAAAACGGGAGGCGTAAGAATATGGTCGTGGCTCAGTACCTGCTGACGTTCCGCGAGGTGCTCGAAGCATCCTTGCTGACGGCCATCATTCTCTCGTACCTCTCCATGACCGGACGGACCTCTATGAAGCGGTACGCCTGGTACGGGGTCTTTGTGGCCCTGGCGGTCAGTCTCGTCCTCGGGATCATCATCTGGTTCTTCTACGGAACCCTCTCTGCGGCCAACAAGGTCCTTTTCGAAGGGATCGCCGCCCTCATCGCAGTGGCCGTGCTCACGTCCATGATCTTCTGGATGGCCGTGCGGGCGCGTCTCATGAAGTCGCGGATCCAGGGACGGGTCGAGGCGGCCGTTACCCACGGCGCGATCCTTGGCGTGGCGGCGGTGACCTTCATCCTCGTGTTCCGCGAGGGCCTCGAGACGGTACTCTTTCTCACGCCCTTCATGGTCCAAGACGTCTTGGGGACGATCCTGGGCGTGGGCTTGGGCATCGGCGCTGGCCTCGCGCTAGCCTACGCGGTCTTCCGGTTCGGTGTCCGCCTGGATCTCCGACGATTCTTCCTCTTCACGAGCATCCTCCTCACCCTCCTGGCGGGCGGGCTGTTCGGCTACGCAATCCACGAGCTCCT
>JAZFPV010000084.1:0-3526 GCA_036444795.1 Thermoplasmata archaeon | reverse complement strand
CACTCCGCCTCCACGCCCGGCTCCTCGGTGAAGACGATCTTCTGCTTGCGACTCCCGCTCTTCGCAATCGCGATGGCATCCTCGACCAGGGTGCGGGTCCCTTCTCGGGTCACGTCGTTTCCGGCCGCGAATCCCAACGCCCCGTCGAACAGGACACGGATCCCGATCCCGCGGTCGTTGCCGTTGAACAGGACGTCCAGGTTCCCGTTCTTCAGGAGAAATTGTTCCTGGCGCTGGGCCTCGTAACGTGCTTCGGCGTAACTCGCGCCCCGATTCCGGGCCTCTTCGACGGCCCACTCCACCAAATCCAATTCGAACATGAGTCGACCTTCCCTCCGCAGAGACGGGAGTTCTAGCTTGGGCGGCGCTTTAAACCTTCTCGGGCCGCGACTGGGGGCCCAGGACCCATCGGGTATAAGCGGACCCCGGACCCTCCCGCCAACCCATGGCTGACCTGGTGGTCCAGACCCGCCTGGAGGAGGAAGGGGTCCTCCTGATGAATGACCGCGTGCGGGCGCTTCTCGTGGGACTCGAAGCCGGTCTCTCGCTCCAAAAAGCGACGGCCCAGGCCGGCCTCTCGTCCTCCGCGGTGGGGAGGTGGCGCGCCCAGGTCCGTGGCCGTCGTGGGGCGGATCCCCTGAAACGATCCGGGTCCCGGTTGCGGGCATCCGCGCTCGGAGCGGCGCTGCGGGAGGAGTTTGAACATCGCAAGGCGGCGCACGAGGCCCACGAAGTTCCCAAGCTGCAGGCCCCCCTCCTCGCGGTCGATGGGATTGTGCTCCTGGAGGGAAAGCTCGTCGCGATCCGGCGCCGATACGATCCGTTTCGGGGGCAGTTCGCGATTCCCGGGGGGCTGGTGGAGTACGGGGAGAGCTTGGAGGAGGCGGTGATACGGGAGGTTCGGGAGGAAACCGGCCTCAACACGAAGGTCACCTCCCTGGTCGGAGTCTACTCCCGACCGGATCGAGATCCAAGGGGCCACGTCATCTCGGCCGTGTACGAGCTGGAGGTCGTCGGAGGAACCTTGGATTCCGGGTCGGATGCCGCGGGCGTCGAACTGCTGGATCTCGAGGCCCTTCCTGAAGTGGCCTTCGACCACGGGGAAATCATCGCCGACTTTCGCGCCCAGCGAAACGACTGACCGGCCCTCAGTCGGTCCGAGAAGCCGGCCGGCGAGGAGCGGCGATGAAGCCGGCGAAGGCGAGGGCGAGAGTCGTCAGCACGAACAGGAGCAGTGCGGGGGGCTGGGCCACGTCTGGGACGGATCCGACCAGGGCCGCCCCAAGGCCGAGGAAGCGGACCGCCGCGACACCAAGACCCGCAGCCAGGGCGACCGGTCGACCCAGCTTGAGGCCGACGACAATCAAGAGGAGCAGGAGGAGCACGAGGGCCAGGTTCGATAGCCCAGCCGTCCCGAGAACGCTCGAGGGGACGAGGGCGAAGGGGAGGGTCAAAAAGGCGAGGCCCGCGGCCACCAGAAAGGCGAGGAGCTTCGGAAGAAGCCCGTATCCATACAGGTCGATGTAGGACTGGGCGGTCTCCCGGGCGGGGGCCAACCGCTCCACGACGCTCGCGACGTCACCGCCCTCGGCCTCGGCCTGGGCCATGATGTTGGAGCGGAGCTCCAAGAGCACGTCCTGACGGTGCTTGCTGGAGATGCCCGCGAGATGGCGGGCGACCCGGCCGATATACCGGTCCACGGCTCCTATTCGGCTTTCTTGAGGACCTGCTTGGAGCTCCATACGAGTTCCTCCCAAACTTTCGTGGCTTCCTTTAATGTCTTCCGTCCTGAATCGGTCATGTGATAGTATTTTCGAGGGCTGCCCTCGGTCTCCGTGTTCCACCGCCCCTCCAAGTAGCCCTTCCCCTCGAGACGACGCAGGGCGGGGTAGAGCGTCCCCTCCTTCAGATCGAAGAAACCATTCGTCGCCTCGCGAAGTTCACGGATGATCTGGAAGCCGTACTTCGGGGCTTCCTCTAAGATCGCTAGCAAGAGCATCTGCACGGATCCCTTCTTGAGCTCGGCCACCCACTCGGGTGCGATCTGGGTCATCGACAAAGGGGGGAAGGCCCCCCGAGCCTATATGAATGAACGGCTCGGGGGGTGAGTCTGGCCTAGGCCGGAGGTTTCCTTCGGAGCACCTGGTACGCGACCAGGCCCACGATGGCTGCCGTCACGACACCCAACTGGATGAAGTAGGGGGCTAGGGCCGCGAAGGGGCCACCCTCGGCCGTGCCGGGCACGAAGACGCTGGCGTTCAGGGACGGGTCGTGGAAGATGACCTCGCCCTGGGGGTACACGAAGGCGCCTCCGAAGAGGAGACCTCGGAAGAACGCGCCGCCGTCTGCGACGCGCATCCCACGGGGCTGGACGCGGTGGAGCTGGAAGCTCATCCGCATCATCGCGCCGTCCACCTCGACGTCGGACACCCACCGGAGGCGTCCGATGCGCTCCCACTCGTCCTCGAACTGCATGGAGTCCGCGGTGATCAGCGTGGGGCCGTCCACCGGCCGCTCGACATCGGTCACGTTGCCGTCGTGGCGTGCCGTCTCATTGAAGGTCAGGTGCACGATGCGGGCCACGGGCGCCGGAACGAAGTTGCCGACCAACACATGGGTCGCCAACGCGAGCTTGGAGTCCTCGCCGCCCCAGTCCCAGCCTTGGATGTAGTGGTCGTACTTGAAGTCGCCATCCACGACGATTCCAGTGACGTTCTGTGTGCGGCCGATCTCCGAGCTGATGATGCCTCGGTCCTCGCTGATGACAATCTTGTAGATCGGCATTTCGAGGGTGGCCTCCACCAGGTTCACGTTGACCTCGAAGGAGAGCGTGATCTGGTTCAGGACGCCGTCGCCCACTGCGTCTTCAGGTCGGACCTCGTTGTAGGCCAGGTCGTAGGCGCTGAGATCGAAGGTGACTGCGGTCATCGTCCGGTCATCGCTCGTCACCTCGAGAAGGTTCTCGAGGACCCATTCCTGGTTCAACGACAGAACCTTCCGGGGAAAGTCGCGGTCGTCGAGAAGGAAATCGACGAAGCTGTCAGGGACGTGGTATAGGCCATCGCCATCCCGGTCGGTGAACTCGAACATCGCCTCAAAGCTCTGGGCCATGAAGGTCCGCACGGGCAGGGGATGCGTACCGAGTAGCTCTCCCTGGGCGTTGTAGATCTCCGCCGCGCCAAGGTAGCGCTCGTACTCTACGAGAATCTTCGGGCTGTTCGGGTTCGTCTCGTTTGTGCCATACACGACGGCAAAGACGGTCTTTCCGACCTCGATCTTGACCCATTCGCCGCCGCCGAGTCTATCTGTCACGCCGGTGCTTACTTCGACCTGCAGATCCCGGCCGTCCGCGGGCGCCTCCTGGGCTGCCGCCATGGCAGCGAAGGGAGAAGCCAGCATGAACAGGGCCAGCAAGCCGATAACGGTTGCTTTCATTTCTGTTCGCCTCCTGCATAGCGAGGCTTTTCCCATATTGTCGCTATGGACATAGTAACGCGATGGCACTATCGCTATAAAAAGATTGCAG
>JAZFPV010000083.1:0-2335 GCA_036444795.1 Thermoplasmata archaeon | reverse complement strand
CGCCCCCTGTCTAGGCCAGCCAGTCACGGGGATTTTTATCAGGAGTTCGACGAGAGTATCTGTTATGATTACCGAAAGCAGGAAGAGAGCGAGGAGGAAGGCTAGGCATCCAGGAGTGCCTCCGACGTGATTTTCGGAGTCAAGGGAGGATGGCCCTCGGCTCCGGAGCTTGCGAATCGGCCCATTCGTCGTCAGCGGGAGGGGCGGTTCTCCAGCGGGTCGCCTGCATCACGACCTATCGACTCCCACGAGAGGCCGTTCCCGCGACGGATGAGAAAGACGCCCTTTCGTGACCCAAACGGATAAGGCCCATCCTCCGATGGCCACGTGGCGGGCCGGTGGTCTAGTTGGTTATGACACCGCCTTGACATGGCGGAGGTCCCCGGTTCGACTCCGGGCCGGCCCATCCCTGGCTCCGGTTTCCAGGGGTCCGCAGTGCCTTAACGCGGCCCGTCGTAGGGCACGAGATGGCCAAGGAACCCGTAGACCTCTTTGCGTTCGCGCATGCCCATCGGGAGGAGGTCGTCTGGATGAGCCAGAACACGAACACGATTCCGATTCACCCCGCCATCGAAGAAGCGGTCCGGGACTCGCTTCAATCCGGGGAGTACCGGCTCTACCCCTATCGGCCGGGCGTGTTCGGCCTTCCTGAGGCCATTCTGGACGACCTCTCTCTGGACGGCTACGAGGTTTTCCTGACGAACGGCGGGATCGAGGCGCTTTATGCCGTACAGCTTGCGTTCCTCTCCGACGGGGACGAGATCTTGTCTACGGATCCAAGCTTTCTCCCCATCCATCACCAGGCGGAAATGTCGGCGGCCCGCGTGGTGGAACTCCCCGTCTACGCGGAACCCTGGAAGCTGACGGCCGAGGCCGTGGAGGCCGCCATCACAGAGGCGACCCGTGCCCTCCTCGTCGTTGACCCGCACAACCCTCTTGGCATCACCTACACCGGAGACGAACTCAGGAGCCTAGCCGAGGTGGCGGAGGCCCATCATCTCCTCCTCCTTCACGACGTGACCTATCGAGATTTCAACCGTGACCAGCACCTGGCGACGACGTGGTACCCCGACAGAACGCTCCTCTTCTACTCGTTCTCTAAGGGGCCCGGACTCGCGGGCATGCGGATCGGAGGCGTCGTCGGGCCGCCCGCGTTGATCCGTGAGGTCCAAGCCTACGATACGAACGTGTTGGGGGTCAACGTCCTCGCCCAGCGGGCAGGGCTTGCGGCCCTCGACACGAAAGAGGAATGGCTCCCCCGTCTCCGCGAGACCTGCCGGGCCAACCAGGACATCATCCGTCGAGCGGTGCAGAAGGCGGACGGCGCCTATTTGCCGGTCTTCCCCTCGCGAAGCAACTCCTTCGTCGTCGACTTGCAGGACACCGCCATCGACCCCCATCGCCTCGAGGACCGCATGATCCGGGACCACCGGGTCCACGTGCGTGCGGGCGATTACCTTTCGAACCGATTCGGATCGAGCTTCATCCGGGTCTCCTTTTCGGTCCCCCGGGAGGAGTGCGAGCGATTTCCCGCCGCGTTCCTCGAAACCGTCGAGCGGCTTCGCACCTGAGGCCACCGCCAGCCGGTGGGGTCCACGGGCGCGGCCTTTGTATATTTTGTATACGATAGTGTATATATATTCTGTCCGCCTCTCCCTTTTCCCGAGAAGAAGGTGAAAGGATGAACGAAACTCCGACAGAAGGGGCGGGGGAGGTGCTCCCGCGGTTCTCCTCCACGAAACGGGAGATTCTCCTGTCCCTAAAACGCAACGGGGAATCAGACCTCGGACGACTCGCGGTGGCGCTCTCGCTCTCGAAGATGGCGGTGTACCGCCACGTGAAGGACCTGGAGCAGCGGGGATTGGTGGAGAGGTTCGACATCCGGTCCGGGGTGGGACGTCCCAAGCTAGGCCTTCGCCTCGCGCCCGAAGCCTCCACCCTGTTTCCCAAGGCGTACTCGGCCCTGACGGTGAACGCGATGGAGTTCATCGAGGAGGAACTCGGACGGGAGGCGGTCGAGCGGGCTCGCCGGCGACGCCAACACGCGGTCCTACCTGATTACGAGAGAAAGGTCGGCACGGGCTCGCTGAAGGAACGCGTCGCGGCGCTGGCCCAGGTGCGGGACGAGGAGGGATACATGGCCGAGTCGCGCGGGACCCCCGGTCCGGGTTACGAGCTCCTCGAGTTTAACTGCCCCGTTCTCGCGGTGGCGGAACGGTACGGGGAGGCGTGCATCGTCGAACGAGAGCTGTTTGAACGGGTACTGAACGCGGACGTGGAGACCACCCATCGGGTCGTGGCGGGAAACCAAGTATGTCGTTTCTTGATCCGACCC
>JAZFPV010000082.1:0-3756 GCA_036444795.1 Thermoplasmata archaeon | reverse complement strand
ATCAGCGTGTTCTCCAAGTCGAAGGCGAAGAGTTTCATCGGCCTCGTCGAAGTCGAAGGACAGCGGGAATAAAGCCTTGCGGGACTCGATGAGGGGGCAAGCTTGATACGCCACAAGATATCCGAGGTCCATGGGTACGCTGCGTGACGCCAAGAACTACGGAGGCGTCGGAGCGATACTGCTCCTAATCGGCTCCTTCATCCCCTTCGTGGGCATCGTCGTCGTGATTGTGGGTTTCATCCTGGTGCTCCTGGCCGTCAAATACATCTCGGAGGCGGTGGGCGATCGTTCCGTGTACGACAACATGCTCTTCTTCGTGATCCTAGCGATCATCGGCTCCGTGGTCGCCGTCCTGTTCGTCTTCACGGCCCTGCTGCCCTTCCTGGGACCCGGATTCCAGCCTCCGACGAACCTACCCGACATCACCGATCCCCTCGCGATCTTCGCCGTCGTCACCGTACTCATCGGGCTCATTATCGCGTGGATCGTCTCTATCATTGCTGCTTTATTCCTCCGAAGAAGTTTCAACTCCATCTCGAAGCACCTGGGCGTCGGGCTCTTCGGTACGAGTGCGCTCCTGTACTTCATTGGGGCGATTCTCCTCGTCGTATTCGTGGGATTCTTCCTCATCTTCATCGCCGAAATTCTCATGATCGTGGCTTTCTTCTCTATCCCGGAACAACAACCCGCCCCCGCGATGGCGCAGCCTCCCCCTTCAACGTAAGGTCCAGCGGCGAGCCCAATCCCGATACTATACATAGCGCGAAACCCGTAATTCGAGTCGGCGACCACCAACCAGTTGGCGGGGTCGCTGGGATTGTGCAACCATGCCGAAGGACGAGACTCGGGACGTGCGGTCCGTCATCCGGAGCAGGGAGGTCATGGAAGGCGCCGGGGTCCGGGTCCGTCGCTACATTGGGAGCCCCGAGCTGGATCACCTCGATCCCTTCCTCCTCCTGGACGAGATGCGAAGCGACGACCCCAAAGACTACGTGGCCGGGTTTCCACCACACCCCCATCGCGGGTTCCAGACGCTCACGTACATGATGCAGGGGCGGTTCCGCCACGAGGACAGCACGGGCAGCAGCGGAACCCTCTCCAGCGGGGGCCTCCAATGGATGAACGCCGGGAGCGGGGTCATTCACAGCGAGATGCCGAAGATGAACAAGGGGAAGCTGTGGGGGTACCAGCTCTGGCTGAACGCGCCTTCCCGCGAACGGTGGAGCGACCCCTTCTATCGAAACTTCAAGGCGGTGGAGGTTCGCGACAGCGACATGAGGGAGAACGTCCTGGCCGGAGAGGATCAAGAGAACTTCGCGTTCTTCCCCATGCTCTATACCGATGTCCATCTGGAGGAAGGGGCTTCCTTCAGGCGGTCCATCCCCAAGGCGATGAATGCCTTCCTCGTGGTCGCCGAGGGGGAGGTGGTGGTCGGACCACGGAGGCGCCGGATCGAGCAGCACAATCTTGCCGTGTTGGGTGAGGGGGAGGGCGTCTCGTTCGAGGCGGCCCGCGACTCGGTAGTCATCGTCGGGGCGGGGGAACCCGTTCGCGAGACCATCTCCCGCTGGGGTCCGTTCGTCATGAACACTCGCGAGGAGATCCTTCAGGCCATTACCGATTATCAACACGGCTGCCTCGTCCAGAAGAAGGCCGAAGACGACCTGGGGGACTGAGGCGCTTCGACTGGCTTCAGGCCGCCTGCTATGGTGAGGCAGGGGGAGCCAAGGGGAGAGACTCTCCCGGATGAAGCTTGATAAGAAAGCAGGTTGTTCAAAGGCACGACGTTGGTCATGGTCACGGAGACGGTCCAGAGTCCGAACCTGAGTCGAGGCCTGCCCCCCGGCCAGAAGTATATCCGGAACTTTCCCATCTATGACATTACCGCCGCCAAGCCGCGGTTTGACGCCAAGACCTGGCGGTTCAAGACCTCGGGAGCCATCGAGGAACCGCTCGAGCTCACGTGGGAGGAGCTTATGGACCTACATACCATCGAGGTCGAGGCCGACTTCCACTGCGTCACGAAGTGGTCCAAGAAGGCCCTCCGATGGAGGGGTGTGCCGACGGCGGAGATCGTCGACCGGGTGCGACCCCAGCCCGAGGCCGTGCAAGTCATGGCCCATTGCCTGGAGGGGTACACCACGAACGTCCCGGCGGACTACCTTCGATACGAGGACAGCATCCTCGCCTTCGAGATGGAAGGGAAGCCCTTGACCCCCAACCACGGCGCCCCCTTGCGACTGCTCGTCCCCGAACTCTACGCGTGGAAGAGCGCGAAGTACGTCAACGGGCTCGAGTGGCAGACGAATTGGCGCCCCGGCTTCTGGGAGCAGCGAGGCTACCACATGATCGGAGATCCTTGGGACCAGCAACGGTACTGGGAGCCCATTGAGAAGGTCCGGGAGTGGTGGCGGAAGGTGCGCGTCGCCAAGGTGGAGCGCCCCGGTGACGAGGGCTCCTAGCCATCATCGCGTCAGGAAGAAGGCCAACACGAGAATGGCCATGGCCCCGATCCACAGATAGAGGAGCTGGCGACGCTTGCGTCGAAGCACCCCCGTGTGCTTATCCCGGCACTCGTCCGAGCAGAAGTCCTCCGATGTCCGGACCGCTTTGCCGCAGGAGAGGCAGTGGTTGTGCTGAAGGAGCTTCTCGGCCATCCTCGATGTAGAAAACTGGCTGATTGTATTAAAGGGTGAGAGGACGCCCTACTCTTCCAATTCACTCGCCCGCTTCAGGCTGAGCTCGGCCATCTTGAGGTTCCCCATGAGCTCGTAGATCTTTGCCTTGAAGATCCAGAGACCGGGATAGTCGGAGTTCACCGCCCCCACTTGGTCCAGGAGGTCAACGGCCTTCTCGTACTCCTTGCGCATGGCCATGTACGTCGCCTTCGCGAACAGGGCGTCCGCGTCCTGGGCGTCCGCCGCCAGACGGTCGTCGATGGACTTCATCCGCTTTTCGAAGATGGCTTGCCTACGACGAACCTCCGAGACCTCGAAGCCCGTCTCGGGGGCCTCGAAATCGGCCAGTAACCCCTCCAACATCAAGGTCGCCACATCCGTCGCCTCCGTAGGAGTGGGTTCGACTCCATCCACAGCCACGTCCAGGGCATTCAGGGCCTCATCCACAGTCTCCAGTCCCTCGTCGAACGCCGCAGGTTCCGGTCCCCACATGGCCGCCTCGGGGGGCGCGTACACCTCCGGCTGTCGGGCCCCGCGACGCAGCAGGTCGAGATGGTCCAAAGGAATCGTGGCAAGGAGGGCCCCCAGGATGGCCAGCCGCGGAATGTTGACGGAATCGAAGTAGTAAGCCGAAGTGCGCAGCGCGAGGATGAGGCTAAGCACCATGGTGCCCGTGATGGCCATGCCAGCCAGACGATCGAACCGGGGGCGCGAGTAGTGAAGAAAGGCGTTCCCCGCCGCGAGGCCAGCCCCCACGATGAGGAGTTGCAGCTCCTGGGTTTGAAGAAGAAAGAGTGGAGTCAGCTCAACCGCCCAGCGTTCAAGCACGCTGTTGGCGTCCCAGAGGACGAAGAGGACCATGAGGCCGAGGTAGAACGCGAGGAAGGCGTGGATGCCCAGGGACATGGAGGGCGGCCGGATGTAGAGGAATACCCACTCTCTGAGAGTGGGGTTGCGATAGTAGGACCCCTCAGCCGCCGTGGATTTCCCTCCTGATCCGGGTGCCTACGAGGAGGACCGAGGCGGCTACCGCGAGGAGAAGAAGGAGCCAGGGGGGAAAGATGGTTGGTCCGCCAAA
>JAZFPV010000081.1:0-5339 GCA_036444795.1 Thermoplasmata archaeon | reverse complement strand
GCGATTCTCGCCGAGTCATTTGCCCGCATTTTCTACCGAAACAGCATCAACATCGGACTCCCGGTGGTCGAGTGCCACGGCATCTTTGAGGCGGCGGAGGAGGGGGAGGTTCTCGAACTCGACCTCGCCGGGGGAGTCGTTCGCTTGCCTTCGGGCCAGGAGAAAGCCATTTCGCCTTTCCCAACCCGGGTCCTCGAGATTCTGACGGCCGGGGGCCTGATTCCCAAGTTGAAGCAAGAGGCTGCCGAGAAGGCGAATCGTTAGGCGTCCCCGCTGAAACTCGACCAGACACGAGCCTGCAGGATCCGCTTGGGATCGCCGAACCGCGTCCGAACCCCCAGCAGCGGGGGCAATCAACTGACTGCGTTGGTGGGCGGGTCTCTCAAGGTCGAGAGACTAATCTTCCGCTTCTGCCTCGGCCTTTCGACCTGAGCCTTTTCTTCAGGAGTCGGGTCTTCGGTCTGCACCCCCGCCCGCTTCGCGGCGGCATCGACCTCCTCATCCGTCATTTCCTCGACGGGCTTTCCTCCGGCCTCCTCGACCTTCTTGGCATCCTCTTCGCTCATTTTCTTGGAGGAACCCGCTGCAACCATCGCGCCGGCGAGCATCATTCGGCGGCGCATTCGCCGCCGCCGTCGCCTTCGGCGTCTTCTACGTCCCCGTCGACCTACCATAACTCCTTCCCCGCGAGGCGCAGGCGACGTTTTGGCATGAGCTTGACCTGAGAGGGGATGCCATGGAAGCAATCGAACCAAGGTCCGTGGTTCGACGGAGTCCGACATAACACCGCCGCCCTTCCCCTCCGAGACGCTTAAGTAGCGACGTCCGGGTCCATCCGCCGATGGCCTACAAGGTGGTGGTCCTCGCCGGGGACGGCATCGGCCCCGAGGTCATCCGCGAGGCCATCAAGGTCCTCAAGGCGACCGAGGACGCCTTCGGCCTGGAGTTCGACCTCGTTCCCTACCCCGCGGGAGGGAAGCACTACATGGAGACCGGGGAGGAGTGGCCTGATGGCGCGTTCGAATCGAGTCGGAACGCCGATGCCATCCTGCTTGGGGCCGTGGGCTACCCCGGGGCCATTCTCCCCGATGGAAACCTCGCCGGGGCCGGGGTCGTCTTCGGCCTTCGGTTTGGCCTCGACCTTTACGCGAACGTGCGCCCGGCCAAACTTTACCCCAAGGTGAAGCACAAGGTCCACAACCGCTTCCGCAAAATCTGGGACGCGGACAAAGTGGACTTCGTTATCGTTCGGGAGAACACCGAAGGGCTCTATCCGCCCATCCGCGGGGTGCTCGAACGGGGCGGGATCCAGGAGCTGGCGATCGACAATCGCGTGATCACCCGGAAGGGGGCCGAGCGGGTCATCCGCTTTGCCTTCGAGGAAAGCCTCAAGCGGCAAGGGGCCCCGAAAGACGGGAAGCGACGGGTCACCTGCGTCGACAAGAGCAATGTCATGGACGGCGACCGTCTCTTTCGCAAGATCTACGACGAGGTGGCGGAGAAGTACCCCACCGTGGAACGGGACTACGCCTTCATAGACGCCTTCATGCAGTGGATGATCCGGACGCCCGAGGCCTACGACGTCGCTGTCATGGGCAACATGTTCGGGGACATCGCGACGGACCTCGCCTCCGTCCTTCAGGGAGGGATGGGTGTAGCCGCCGGGGGGAATGTGGGAGACGAGCACGCGATGTTCGAACCCATCCATGGCAGCGCCCCCAAATACGAGGGCAAGGATCGGGCCAATCCCACCGCCGCGGTCCTCGCGGTGCAGATGATGCTGCGGTGGTTGGGGGAGAAGAAGAGCAATCCCGTCCTCGAAGAGGCCGCGGCGACGATAGAGATGGCCGTGGAGGCTGTACTTCAGGAAGGCAAGTTCCTGACGCAGGACTTGGGGGGCAAGGCGAAGACCAGCCAGACGGGAGACGCCCTGGCTGATCGGGTCACTTCGCTGGCTTCGTCGCGAGGATAAGCTCGGCGGCCTCTCGAAGGTCCGCGACAGCAAAGTCGGGCTCTGGCGCGCCGTCCCCCCGGCTCTCATCCTCCCGATTGATCCAGCCCGCCATCATCCCGGAGCGCTTTGCCCCGGCGACATCCTCAACCGGGGAGTCGCCAAGGTGTATCGCCTGCTCCGGAGGGCGTTCCGCACGCCGTAGGGCTTCCCGAAAAATGCCGGGTTCGGGCTTGTAGATCCGGGTGGCTTCCGACGTCACCACGACGCGAAATCGGTCGGCAAACCCGGAGCTTCGGAGGAGGGCCCCAAGGACGTCGTCGTCGATGTTGGACACGATCCCTAGATCGAATTCCGCCAGGCTGCGGAGGGCGTCGAGGGCCTCCGGGTACGGATCCGTCTCCTTCCATGCCTCCAAGAGACGGTCCGAGTAAGCCTTGGCGTCGTCTTCGACTCCAAACTCGTGGAGCAGGGACGCCAGGGCCATCCGGGTGGCCTCTCGAACGGTCGCGAAGTCCTTGAATGCGATCTGAGAGCTCCGGTCCCACCAGAGCTGGGCCAGCTCCCTTCGGCCCAGCCCCAGGTCATGCCGCTCGATGATGGCCCCCATCACGGCGGGATCGGCCACGCCCTCCGTCCGGAACAGGGTGCCGAAGGCATCGAAGGTGATGAGGCGAGGGCGGCGTAGGGTCACCTCAGGTCTCCTTGGCCAGCTCCTGAACGCGGGGAATGACATCTTGGGCGAAGAGCTCCAACGGCTCAATCTCCCAGGCGTCCGGGAAGTAGATCACGAAGTACGTCACGCCTACCTCCAAGAAGCGTCCAAGAGAGGCGGCGATTCCCTCGGGGTCCCCGACCAGGGTCTGGGCCTCATACTCCTCCACACTCCGTCGTAGCCGCTTCGCAAACCCCTCGGCCTTGGCGTGGGCTTCGGCGTTCTCTTCGGCGAGCACGACGCTCCGGTTGTGGCTCCGTTCCACCTCAGCCGGATCCCGTCCGACAGCGCGACAGTGTTCGTCGAGGATCTGAGATTTCCTGGCGAAGGTGGCGGGATCCCCGAAGAAGTTGGAGCGGTCGGCCCATTGGGCAACCGAGCGCAACGTCAGCTTCTCCCCTCCGCCGCCAATGGTGATGGGCGGTCGAGGTTTCTGGACCGGCTTGGGATCACAGTAAGCGCCGGTCAGCTGGTAGTATTTCCCGTCAAACTCGACCTGCTCCTCGCTCCAGCAACGACGGACAATCTGGACCGCTTCGTCCATCATCCCAATGCGGACCGCCGGGGTGGGGAACTCGTACCCGTAGCCGCGATACTCGTGCTCATACCAGCCCGCCCCAAGCCCGAACTCCAGGCGGCCTTTCGAGAGCACGTCGACACAGGCCGCCATCTTCGCCAGCAACGTCGGATTCCGGTAGCTGTTGGCCGTGACCATCTGGCCGATGCGCAGTCGCTGGGTGAGGGCCGCGATGGCCGTCGTCATGGTCCAACACTCGAATACCGGGACCGGTCCCGGAAAGGGCACGGGGTGGAAGTGGTCGTAGAACCAGCCCGAGGCGTAGCCGAGGCGCTCCAGGGCCCGGGCGGTCTCTACGATGAGGTCGTACTGCTCCGCTGGCCGGGCCTCCTCGGGCAGGTCATAGATCCACCCCTGGGGAATCATGGCCCCGAAGGTGATGTCCGCCATGGGCGGGCAACGGAGGTGCCGCTTAAGCTCCTTGGTCTCTAGGGCTTAGGGGGGGTCCCCTCCTCCGCCCTGCCCGCGATCTCCGAGAGCTCCTCCCGTTGCTCCCGGAGGTTCCAGGGGTCCTCGGCGTACACGTCCTCGAAGAGGGTCTCCCACCGTGGGGGCCCGGAGGCCTCTGCTTGCTTGATGGCATCCGAGATTTCCTGGTCGACCTTCATCTGCAGGTCGTCTTCGAACACCTCGTCCAGGACCCCCCGGTTCCGGAGGTAGATACGGAAGCGGTCGAGGGGGTCCTTGGCCCGCCACTTCTTCACTTCTTCCTCGTCTCGGTACCGGCTCGGGTCATCGGCGGTGGAGTGGGCCCCGATGCGGTAGGTGACCGCCTCGATGAAGGTCGGACCCTTCCCCCCGCGAGCGAGGTCCACCGCTCGCTTGGTGGCGGCGTACACCGCGAACACGTCGTTGCCGTCGACGCGGACCCCTGTGAAACCGTAGGCCTTGGCTTTGATGTGGAGGGTCTTGGAGGCGGTTTGTGCCGAAACGGGGAGGGAAATCGACCAATGGTTGTTCTGGCAAAAAAAGACCATCGGGGGCTGGAAGACCCCGGCGAAGTTCATGGCGACGTGGAAGTCGGACGTGGAGGTTCCCCCGTCCCCCACGTAGCCCATCACGACCGTGTCGTCGCCCCGATACTTGGCGGCCATGGCGGTCCCTACGGCCTGAGGGAGCTGGTTCCCCACGCAGCTTGACCAGGATACGATATTGGCTGCGCGGTAGGCGTAGTGACAGGGCTGCATGTGGCCCTTCAGGATGTCGTCGCTGCTGCCCATGAGCTGGGCGAGGTACTTCGTGAGGGGATACCCCCGAAGGAGGGCGGCGCCACCCTGTCGGAGCGCAGGATAGATCCAGTCCTGGTCCTGGAGGGCGAAGGCGCTGCCGATCACGGAGGCCTCCTCCCCCGTCGCCGTCCCGTAGAATGCAATCCGTCCTTGGCGCTGCAGCGCCATCATCCGGTCGTCCAGCAGCCGAAGCTGCAGCATGTGACGGTACAAGGTACGGAGGTTGTCGTTGGTGAGGCTGGGCGTCTTGCCCTTGACGGCCCCCGAGGGGGTGAGAATCTGGAAGGGTTCCTTGGCCAAGGGGCTCTCGGGCGCGCTAGGCTCCCTCGTTGCTTAAAGGTTCCGCGATTGTCCCAGCAGGGTGGGGGGTCGGAAAGTAGATTATGACTGGCGCCCGATGGTGCGTTCGATGCCCTCCCGGGACCCGCGAGACACGCCATTGAAGGCCCTCGTCGAGGTGGCCCGGGCGCTCGCCGGGACACGGAGCCGACTCCAGAAGCGGGAGATCCTCGTGGAGTTCCTCTCGGGGGTGAAGGCAGAGGAGGTAGCCCCGACGGTTCTTCTCCTCACGGGACGGATCCTCCCCGAGTCGCAGGATCGGGCCCTCAACCTAGGGTGGGCGACGGTGAGTCGAGCCTTGGAGGCCTCCGGGCAGGCCACTCTCCTTCCCGAGGAACTCACGATTCTCCAAGTGTACGGCGCCTTCCAGGAGATCGCCCGGGTGCGTGGGAAGGATTCCGTCAGGAAGAGGCGAAGGCTCTTACAGGCCCTCCTGGCCCAGGCCTCCGACCCGGAGAAGGACTTTCTCCTTCGGGCCATCGGCGGGGAGATGCGTATTGGCGTCAACGAAGGGGTGATGCTGGAAGT